>NZ_JBIMCW010000012.1:0-131506 GCF_048552295.1 Acinetobacter legionensis | reverse complement strand
GACCAGCTACCACAACAAAATAAGGTAGCTTAACTAGAGCAGAGTATCACTTATAAATAAGCTTTTAGTTGTTCAAACATGTGGGACCACCTCTGAAAACCCTGATTTTCCAGATATTCACCCACACAGTGAAGAACAAATTATGATTTGGGGCGTAGTTACTTATATTCTTAAAAAATTAAAATGATCATTAAAAGTGGCAGCACTGGTTTATGCTAATCATCTTAAAGTTTCATTTGCGATACTCTTGTAAGCCAATACTCACTAAAAATAGGTTAAAAAAATAATTGTTATGATTGAATCATTAAGACGCCTAGCACTCTCTCATCAGGGTCTAATTTCACCTACTTCGTTCGGTACAGGGTTATCTGGAACACGCCATGCCATTGAACATCTTGGCTATGTCCAGATTGATACAATTTCAGTAGTAGAACGTGCCCACCATCATATTTTATGGAACCGTGTTCCGGATTATCAACAAAGCCATTTAAATCAACTGATCAAACAACAACATATTTTTGAATATTGGTTTCATGCAGCATCTTATTTACCGATGCAGGATTATCGCTATGCACTTCCTCATATGACATCGATTAGAAATGGAGAGCATCGTTATTTTAAGCACGGTGATCAAGCTTTTATGAATGAGATTCTGGCTCGGGCGAAAGCTGAAGGCAGTATTCGATTACGTAGCATTGAACAAGGCAATAAGCAAAATTCGGGGGACTGGTGGAACTCAAGTTTAGCGCGTCGTTCTATTGAACAATTGTTTATGCAAGGCGATTTGATGATTTCTGAACGTAATGGTATGGAAAAAGTCTATCAACTGACTGAATATTGTATTCCAAGTCAGCTTGATCTGAGTGTTCCTACATTAGAGGAATATGCCCACTACTTGTTCAATACCACGCTTCGTGCACATGGCGTGTTTACATGGAAGCAATTGTTGCATTTAAAAGTTGGACAAAAGATCCGTAAGGCAATGCGTGACATTGTCAATGAAAAATTAGATGCGGGTGTAATCACCACTTTAGCTCAATTAGGCAGTAGGGACAAAGATAGTCAAAATCTTTATATCCCAACCGATGCCTTAGAACGGATCCCGACTATTGAGTTGAAAGTCAAACTTCTCTCTCCTTTTGACAATCTGGTGATACATCGTGAACGTCTAAATACCCTGTTTAAATTTGATTATCGATTGGAATGTTATGTGACGCCACCTAAACGTATATTTGGTTATTTTTGTCTACCTATTTTATATGGGGATCAAATTGTGGGACGTATAGATTGCAAAGCACATCGGGCAAAAAATCAATTTGAAGTCATCAGCCTACATTTTGAACCCTATCATCTTAATCATACTATTGCGGATCCAGCGCATTTTTTTAGCACACTAAACACTGAAATACACCATTTTGCCCAATTTAATCAATGTATAAATATAAATGAAGGTCTTCATAAAATTCTTGATCATAGCAAGAAACAATTCAAGTGATAGGTAACGTAAGCTTAAAATCAAAATGCTTTAAAAGCATAATAAAGTCAAACCACTTAATTATTCATACAATTGATTTGCATCAAGTCATTGATCATCAATAAAGCTTATGTTTTGTATGAAGTTTTTTGGTTATGAATAAGTTTTTGTATTATTGAATTCTAGAGGATTATCCTGCCGTGGAGCGACATAAATATCGCCTATCGTTGTAAGGTGGGAATGCGATGGTACAGGACGTTCCCTTGCACAACATAAGCAAAACAAAGCACGGCTTTGTTTGCAGTGCAAGGTTTATTATCTTTTGGAGGCATCGCCTACGCAAATTAAATTTAAACTTCCCCCTCTAATATGTAGCTGTATATATTCTTGTGTATGCGTTTTTTACAGGTTAACTCTATCTAAATCTAAAATGACAAAACACCTAAGTTGAGGCGTTTTGTCATTAAAAGCTACGATTGAGTTTAGTTCAAAGCCCTATTTTTGCTGAGGCTTGTGTTGGTTTTGCTGATTTTGTTGAGCTTGTTGGTTGGATTGTTGCTTTTGCTGGTTTTGTTGATTTGATTGTTGATCTTGCTGACTGTGTTGCTTCTGCTGTTGATTAGATTGATTGGGCTGACCTTGTTGGTCGTTCTGCTGATTCTGTTGTTGATTAGCCATTTTCATATCCATCCTTTTCAATATTGGGATATGCCGTACAAATCTACGACAACTGTTAATTTAGCCCTTTCAGTTTTCTATACAAGGATTGAGATGTTTCATTTTTCGACATTGTAAGTTGCAATTTAAGATATACCTTTTAAAAGAATCACTTCTCTATTCAGCATTTTTACCTAAATTACTTAAACCACTACGAAGCTCAACAGTGCTTATTAAGTTTTGTATCTCGCCAATCCCTTTATTGAAATCATCCCGTCCAAATGATGAATAAATCCACATTTGATTTGAATTTATTTTAAACATCTTTTAATATTTAACTTGAATTTGTAACTTTTTCAAGATATCTCATGAGTGAACAAATTTTTGCTTTGATCGACATTAACAATTGTTATGTCAGTTGCGAACGCGTATTTAACCCCAGTTTAAATAACAAACCAGTTGTCGTATTAAGCAATAATGATGGTTGTGTCGTTTCACGAAGCAACGAAGCCAAGGCGTTAAATATAGATATGGCTATCCCTTGGCATGAAGTTGAACAACAAGCCCAAAAAGCCGGAGTACTCGCCTTTTCAAGTAACTATGCTTTATATGGTGATTTTTCAGATCGTTTTTTTAAAATTTTAAAGATTTTTTTTAAAGATGAGGATTTGGAAGCCTACTCTATTGATGAGTGTTTTATCAATCTCAGTTCCTATCAAGACTTATTCGTTCTACAGGATTACTGTAGAAAACTCATCGAAACCATCCAAAAATGGCTTGGTCTACCCTGTTGTATTGGTATTGGCTATAGTAAAACCCAAGCAAAGCTTGCCAATAGTTTTGCCAAGAAACGGCGCGGCTTTGATAGTGTCTGTGACCTGACTGGTTTAGATTTGTGCAGTTTTGAAAGTTTACTACTTGAAACCAGTGTCGCTGAGGTCTGGTGTGTTGGACGTAAAACCAGCAAACGGTTACAAGCTTATAATATTTATAATTGCTATGACTTAACTTTTGCCAATGAACATTACCTTGCACGCGAGTTTTCAGTGGTCATTGGACGCACCATTCGTGAGCTAAAAGGTCAATCCTGTATTGCTTTGGACGATGCAGACATTCCCTCAAAACGTATCCTTTCGTCACGCAGTTTTGCATCTGCTCTAAATAATGTTGAGATTATTAAACAAGCCATTATTTTCCATGTCAATCGTGCACATCAACGACTAAGCAAGCAACGCCAACTGTGTGCAGTTGTGCATGTTTCCTTATATGAAAAAGTTGCTCAAGCACCCTATAAAAAGGCACAAAGTAGTGTCATTGGCTTGATGTATGCAACAGACGATTTGATGATTTTAACCAAGTCAGCATTACAGCAAATTGATGTTTTATTTAAAGAAAATTTAAAGTATGTAAAAGTCGCCGTCATGTTCTCAGCACTGCATGGCAAAAGCCAGCACATCAATGACTTATGGCATCCTGTAGACTTTATTCAGCAACGTGATCAACTGATGGATACACTCTCCAGTATGAAACAACGCTTTGGCTCAGACTGTATTCAAGTAGGTTATCATTCCGACAAAGAAACATGGAAAATGCGTCAGCAAAATCGTTCTCCAAGCTATACAACACGTTGTAGTGACATCTTATGTATTGATGATAGCCATATGGCTGTTACACAAATCAAATGAATAGTTTTGGTCACTCAGTTTAAAATGAAGTCTCTGTAAAACATCTGCTAAAAATGTCATATTTTAACATTGCCATTTACAGACAAAATTAACATTATATAGCCCATACAAGGCACTGCGTTTCCACGACGATTCAAAGAAAATATAAAGTATTTGTGGAAAAATATGCCATAATATGCAAACTTTGCAGACATCTTGCAATTTTTTTTGCGACTTTTGAATTGGAGCACTCTCAATGAGTTCGACCATTTTGGTCATTCACGGACCAAACTTAAACTTGCTAGGAAAGCGCGAACCTGAGGTCTATGGTCACCTCACATTGGATGACATTAACCAACAACTGAGTCTCCAAGCACGACAAGCTAATATGAGTTTAGATACTTTTCAAAGCAACTGGGAAGGAGCTGTGGTCGATCGTATTCACCAAGCACAACAAGACGGCATAAAATTTATCATTATTAATCCTGCCGCGCTGACCCATACCTCAGTTGCTGTACGTGATGCTCTACTTGGCGTTGCGATTCCATTTATTGAGGTACACCTTTCTAATGTTCATGCACGTGAAGCATTTAGACATCATTCTTATTTATCAGATAAAGCTGTTGGCGTCATTTGTGGTTTAGGTGCCAAAGGCTATTCTTTTGCACTTGATTTCGCCATCGAAAAACTTAAATCTTCAACCCAATCATAATTTAGGAATACGAACCCATGGATATTCGCAAAATTAAAAAGCTCATCGATTTGATGATCGAATCTGATCTTCAAGCAATTGAAGTGAAAGAAGGCGATCAATCGATTGCTTTAACTCGCCGTAATCCTGTGGTTGCTGCTGGTGTAGCACCTATTGCCCTTCCAACCGCTGAAGCGCCTGTAGTTAAAGCTGCCTCTCGTGGTGCAGTAGAAACGTCTCCAATGGTTGGTGTGTTCTATTCAGCACCAAGTCCGGGTGAAGCACCATTTGTGAATATTGGTCAGACTGTTTCTGCGGGTGAAACTTTAGGTATCATCGAAGCAATGAAAATTATGAACCCTATTGAAGCAACTCAAAGTGGTGTAGTTGAAGAAATTTTAGTAAAAAATGGTGATGTAATCCAGTTCGGTCAACCTTTATTTCGCTACCGCGCGTAATACCTCGGGGGTTGATATGTTGCAAAAAGTTTTAATTGCAAACCGAGGTGAAATTGCATTACGCATCACTCGTGCTTGTAAAACTTTGGGAATCAAAACTGTCGGAATCTACTCAGATGCTGATAAAGATTTGATGCATTTACGTTTTTGTGATGAAGCCGTATGTATAGGTCCTGGCGCAAGTAGTGAAAGCTATTTAAATATTCCAGCCATTATTACCGCAGCAGAAATTACAGGCGCAGATGCCATCCATCCAGGTTATGGTTTCTTATCTGAAAATGCTGAATTTGCAGAAATTGTAGAAAACTCAGGATTTATTTTCATTGGACCTCGTCCCGAACACATTCGTCTGATGGGAAATAAAGTTTCCGCAATTACGGCGATGCGTAAAGCAGGTGTTCCAACAGTTCCTGGTTCTGCTCATGCGGTCACACCAAACAATGCATTGGCTGAAGCCAAAGAAATTGGTTTCCCATTGATTGTAAAAGCTGCTTCAGGCGGTGGTGGGCGTGGGATGCGTATTGTTGAGCGTGTTGATACATTACTTGAATCTGTTCAAGCTGCACAACGTGATGCTGAAATGTGGTTCGGGGATGATACGGTTTATATGGAGCGTTTCCTACAAAAACCACGTCATGTTGAAGTACAAGTTTTAGCCGATGGTAATGGCCAAGCGATTCATTTATATGACCGTGACTGCTCTTTACAGCGTCGCCATCAAAAAGTGCTTGAAGAAGCACCTGCACCAGGTTTACCAGAAGAAGCGCGTGCACATATTCTTGAAGCTTGTGTCAATGCATGTAAGTTGATGCAATACCGTGGTGCTGGTACTTTTGAGTTCTTATTTGAAGATGGTGAGTTCTTCTTTATCGAGATGAATACTCGTGTTCAAGTTGAGCATCCGGTGACTGAACAAGTGACTGGTGTTGATATTATTGAACAGCAATTACGTATCGCTGCAGGTCTAGGTTTAAATCTTCAACAAGAAGACATTAAAATCGAAGGTCATGCGATTGAATGCCGTATCAATGCAGAAGATCCGTCAACCTTCTTACCATCACCAGGTAAAATTGAATCATTCTATGCGCCAGGCGGTGCGGGTATCCGTTTAGATTCTCATATCTATCAAGGCTATAGCATTCCTCCGTATTATGACTCAATGATCGCAAAGTTGATTTCTTATGGTAAAGATCGTGAAACCGCGATTGCCCGTATGAAACAAGCCTTGGATGAGATGATCTTAACTGGAATTAAAACCAATATTCCATTACATAAAGATCTGATTCTTGAAGATAAAAACTTCTGTTCACAAGCAATGGATATTCACTACCTTGAAAAACACTTATTAAAACAAGTTCAAGGACATGAAAAAGAAGCTTAATATACATTCTCTAATCCCGTAAAAATCCAATAAAAAACCTCTGTAAAATCAGAGGTTTTTCATTTTAAAGCAAATGCTTCATTACTTAGACAAGCATTGATGCTTTAAATCGACTTAAGGCAAGACTCTGCGTAAAGTAGCAAAGCACTGATCCCCTTTGTCAGAAATACAAAAATTCAAGGTGTTCTTATTAATCCACTTCACAAAATATTGGGTAACTTCACCAGACTGATCTTCTTTACGTCCTGAGCAATCTGTTTCATTATTTTCATAGCGAATTTGCATGATTAATGCAGGTGGCTTTTCCAACGTATTATCCGGTGAAGGTTGATAATCAAACAGACCAGTTGACCACTCTTTGGCACTATTCACCACCACTTCATTGGAACCACGGAAATTATAATATTCTGTACATTTCTTATTTTCTGGAATTTCCATACCCCATAAGCCTAAAATTTCAGGGCGAGTATTTATACGAATTGTGCTTGTGGTATTGGTTGCAGCCACAGTCGTAGGATTGGTTGCTTGAGGTTGAACTGTTTCAGCTCTCACAAAAGGTGAAAGGCTAAGCAATAAAGAAATTATAAGTGCTGTTTTTTTCATACCAAGTCTGTATGTAATATTTCATCAGACATAAATTAGCATAGATTTAGAATAAAACATGTAAAATTAACCATATATGAACAATCTTTCTTGTGTAATCTATGCAAAAAACATTTTTGTGACGAGCCCGAATTAAGGTAACTAAAACTATTGATTTATCGATACAAATAGATATGATTACTGATTAATACCTTAGCAGAGCCAGATAAAATATTGGCTTAGAGATTAATCCCTCTTTAGAATAGGTTAGTAAATTGCCTCGAGCTCTCGCATATTTAAGTCAAGTGCTTAAAGACAACATCTCTGCATTTTTTATTATTGCAATGATTATTTTTGTCTGTGCATTGGCTGGAATATTGGGTAGACCCTTATCTTTTCTTGCCATTTTTTGGCCCGCAAATGCTGTTTTACTTGGGCTCTTTTTAAGGTTTCATCGCTTAAAAAATATAGGTGGATGGATTGGTGCATTTATCGCATTTATGCTTGCAGATCTGCTTACTGGCAATTCATTTTTAATCACCTTCTTTCTGACTTTAGCCAATCTAACTCACGCCGTGGTCACATTAGGCCTGATTCGTTTTTTTAAACTAGATTATAAACAATATAATAAAGGTCTAACATTTTTATACTTATTTGCAATCAGTGCCTTTGGCGGTTGTTTAGCCTCGCCAATCGTCGCAAGTTTAACTGTCCCTTATTTACCAAACACCTTTATGATTATGGATAGAATCTGGGTCGATTTTGGTATGTGGTGGACGGGTGAAATCCTCAATGTTATTGCCTTTTTACCGATTATATTGGCAATCCCAGATAAAAAAGCCATTCAAAACCATATCCAACAATTTAAACAACAGCCTTTTCAATACGAAAAATTTCTTCCGCTATTAGGCGTGATTTTCTCCGTCATTCTGACTCATTTTTTTCTGGGTCCAGGTGCAATCATGTTCCCAATTGCAGCGCTAGTCTGGGCTGCACTAAGCTATAATTTATTTTTTGTCTCTATCATTAACTGTATAGTGTGTATGCTGCTCTATAATGCATTGACTGCATATTATATTGCTCAGTCACCCGATGCCTATTTGGGTACCACACTGTCTGTACGCATCGGTTTAATGATGCTGGCTTTGGGGCCTTTAACCCTCGCTATTATCAGTTTAAATCGACAAAAGCTTTATCACCAAATCTTATACTTAGCCAATCATGATGGCCTCACCACCACACTAAATCGTCGTTATTTCTATGAAGAAAGTGAACGCACCATTGCTGAGGATGTTGAAAAACAACAAGCACACAGTGTCACAATTTTGGTTTTAGATTTAGATCATTTTAAAAAAATTAATGATCAATATGGCCATGTGATCGGCGATTATGTTTTGCAAGAGTTTACCCATCAAGTCAAAGCACAAATTCGCACGAATGATCTATTTGGTCGCTTAGGTGGCGAAGAGTTTGCTATATTATTAAAAGATCTATCTTTAGATCAAAGTATTGCCATTGCACAAAGAATTTGTAATAGCGTTTTCAATACCCCGATTCATTTAGATGATCAACGTAGCTTAAATATCAGCGTCAGTATTGGCTTAAGTTATCAGACTTTACCCTATTGCATACCTTTTCAACAGCTGATAAAACGAGCTGATGATGCTTTGTATTTAGCCAAGGAAAAAGGTAGAAATCAGCTTTGTTTAGAAAAAACCATCGAACAAAACCAAAACATATTTGCCCAATAACTCAAAACAGCAAGGAAAAGCTATGAAGTTTTCAGAATATATTCAATATGATGGTATCGGTTTAGCACAACTTGTAAAAAACAAGGAAGTACAAGCACATGAATTATTAGAAATCGCAATTCAACGTGCTGAACAAGTTAATCCTAAAATTAATGCGATCGTTATTCCGATTTATGAACATGCATTAAAAAACACCCAAAATTATGCGACTGGTCCCTTTTCAGGTGTACCATTTTTACTCAAAGATCTACATCAAGAATATGCAGGTGTCGCAACTTCATTTGGTTCCAAATCGTTTAAAAATGCGCAATATATTGCTAAAGAAAATTCAGAAATCGTCAATCGCTGGGTGAAATCTGGGGTAGTCACTTTCGGATTAACCAATTCGCCTGAATTTGGCATTAAAGGTATCACTGAACCTGAAGCTTGGGGCAGTTGCAAAAATCCATGGAATTTAAAACACAATAGTGGCGGCTCTTCTGGAGGTTCCGCTTCTGGGGTTGCAGCAGGTATCGTACCGATTGCGGGTGCAAGTGATGGAGGTGGCTCTATCCGAATCCCAGCTTCATATTGTGGCCTATTTGGCTTAAAGCCAAGTCGTGGACGTACGCCTTGGGGACCTGAAATCAGTGAAGCAATGCATGGTGCTGCGATGCAACATGTTTTGTGCAAATCAGTCCGTGATAGTGCAGCCATGTTAGATGCCACTCAAGGCTCAGATCGCACTGCTCTTTTCAACATCCAAAGCCCGACTGAACGCTACTTAGACATCATTGAAAAAGCTCCAAAGCGTCTGCGAATTGGTTTTTCCACTGTTTCCCCAATTGGAACCAAAGTTTCAAAAGATGCAGTTCAAGCTATCCAAAAGACTAGCAAACTTTTAGAATCTTTAGGACATATTGTTGAAGAGGCAACGCCTCAAATTGACGGTATGTCTCTTGCCAAAGACTTTATTACCACATGGTTTAGTCAATGCGCTTATACGGTCAATCAAGTCAAACAGAAATTTGGTGCAACAGATCAAGATTTTGAATTAGATACACTGGCAATTGCCGCATTTGGGGCCAAGGCTTCTGCTGTGGACTATATTAACAACCTCAATAACTGGGGTGTTTATGTTGCAAAAATGAACCATTTCTTTGAGCATTATGACTTATTTTTGATCCCGTCTACAGCCTCAGTAGCACCGAAAAATGGTGAGGTAAAAACACCATCTTGGCAGGTTCCGATTTTAAAAGCCTTGCTCAAAGTTGATCAAGCCCACTTACTGGCAAAAGGTAAGTTAGTTGAGCAAATGATTAAAAATAATTTGCAGTGGGTTCCATTTACTCAATTGGCCAATATCACGGGCTTACCAGCCATGTCAGTACCTTTATATTGGAATAAAGATAATCTACCTTTAGGTTCACAATTTATTGCCCCTTTTGGACGTGAGGATGTGTTATTACAACTGGCGGCACAATTAGAGCAGGCGCAACCTTGGGCATCTAAATATCAAAGCATTCTATTATAAATTTTATCTGCTTGAATATTCCCATTAAACATCGGGTACTGATGTGAATATTTATTTCAGAATAAGGCTTATTTTAGAGCTGATTATTAGATTTTGAGTTACTAAAAAATGAGCATTCAATACTCAGTCATATTTTGAACTAGTATGCAATGAGTTGCTTTTATGTTGATGAATTATACATGATCGGGCTATTGCGTGGCGACGGCTCTCGCCCATTGAGCGTGGGAATGCGGGGGTTACAGGACGTACCCTTCGCACAACATGAGCAAAAACAAAGTATAGCTTTGTTTGCAGTGCGAGGTTTGGCATCCCTTGCCAAAAGTGAGGCATCGACTACGTGAACCTATTTAAGCGCCAATAGTAAAGTAGGGCATTGTAAGCTTTTCAATCATAAATATTCATTTCCATAGAGAAGTATAAGTTCCAAGTTATAAAGTTTACTTTTGTAAGATAAATCATATAATTCGTATATTTATTAGGTTTCTTTCACAAGTCTTTTTAAAAGCATAAATCGATGTAAAAGCACCCTCATCCTAGCCTTCCTCCCAAAGGAAGGAAGAAGTTTCATACTAATATGATTTAATTCAAATGATCATCTTCAAGCTACAAAAGAGACCTAATCAAAATTTAGAGTAATAATCAATTAGATAGATATAAAAACCTGCATTACGCTAAAGTTAAAAGACTTTAGCATTTTTTTGCATAAGCAAATCAACAATCAAGACAACCACTTATACAAAAAAGTCATAAGATATGCCTGTTTTTTGATATCTGGCAATATAAGTCATGTTTGGTCCTGTTGAGTTTATTCTAGCTGGCGTTTTAGTCGGCTTCTGTGTAGGTATTACTGGTGTAGGCGGTGGTTCACTTATGACCCCCATCTTGATTAGTTTATTTCGAATAGAACCACACATCGCAATCGGAACAGACCTACTTTATGCAGCTATTTCTAAATTTTGTGGCTCAATGGTTCACGCTAAAAAACTGAATATCGTTTGGCCGATTGTTCTCTGGTTAGCTTTAGGCAGTGTCCCTGCTTCATTTATCACCCATTGGGTTTTAGACAATTATCTCAGCAGTTCAACGCACTACAAAGCCATTTTAACCATGGTGTTAGGCTTTATGCTGACCATAACAGGCTTGTCTATCGTGTTCCGTTCTAGAATTGAAAAATTCTTTGCCAAATTTCGTGCAGAAAAGCAAGATTTTCATGAAGCCAATAATTTCAACATTGAAGGCAAACGCACTTATGTGGTGATTATGGGGATTGTACTGGGTGTGTTTGTGACCCTTTCTTCTGTAGGTGCTGGCGCATTTGGTATCATGGCACTGATCCTCATGTTTCCAAATTTACCCATGATTCGTATCATTGGTTCTGATGTTGTACATGCTGTTTTATTAACCTCTGTTGCTGGATTTGCACATATGACATCTGGCAATGTAGATTTTCATCTGCTTGGATGGTTGTTGGTGGGCTCAATTCCTGCAATTGTGGTGGGAACCTTAATCAGTTCTAAAATGCCAGAAAAAATGATTCGCAAGGTTTTGGGGATCACCCTATTTGCCTTGGGTATTAACTTTATCTTAAACCCAGTTAAATCCAAACCTGTAGAAAAACCACAGGCTGCAATGGTGACGCCATCCGTCCAACAACCACAGGTTTAAAATTAAGCTTTTATTAATAACTAATAGTTATGAATTGACCGCAAAGTTTTAATGATTTATTTATGACAAAACTTCGGCCAATTCGTGTTATATTCTGACCACTAAAAATACTTTCTGTATGTTTCTAATACCCAGTGACGGCAATGAATACATTAAATTCAAATCCAATTACTCAATCAGATATTGATGACGTGAATGTCCAAAGCATTCAAACGCTGGTAACCCCAGCGGAACTTAAAGCTGAATTACCATTAAATGAAAATGCCTACCAAACTGTACTTCATGGTCGGGAAACTGTTCGTAATATTTTAGATGGTAAAGATAAACGTCTATTTGTTGTGATTGGCCCTTGTTCTATTCATGACCCTGTTGCAGCACATGATTATGCAAATCGTTTAAAAGTATTAAGTGAAAAAGTAAAAGATACTTTATATATCATCATGCGTGTTTATTTTGAAAAACCTCGTACCACCGTTGGCTGGAAAGGTTTGATCAATGATCCAGATATGAATGATTCTTTTAATATTGAAAAAGGTCTACGTTTAGGGCGCAAACTATTGCTTGAGTTAAACGATAAAGGCTTACCTTGTGCAACTGAAGCGCTTGACCCAAACTCACCACAATATTACCAAGATCTTATTTCATGGTCTGCAATTGGTGCACGTACAACGGAAAGCCAAACACATCGCGAAATGTCTTCTGGTCTTTCGTCACCTGTAGGCTTTAAAAATGGTACAGATGGTGGTTTAACCGTTGCAACCAATGCTATGCAGTCTGTTAAACATGGTCATAGTTTCTTGGGTTTAAATAACGAAGGCCAAGTTTCAGTGATTCGTACTAGTGGTAACCCTTATGCACACGTTGTATTACGTGGCGGTAATGGTAAGCCGAACTATGATGCGGGTTCTGTTGCTGAAGCGGAAAATGCATTAGCAAAAGCCAAAGTCAGCAATAAAATCATGATTGATACCAGTCATGCCAACTCAAATAAAGATCCGTATTTACAACCGCTTGTGTTGAAAAATATCACCGAACAGATTTTAGATGGCAACAAATCTATTGTCGGCATTATGGTTGAAAGCCATATCAAAGGTGGGCGCCAAGATATTCCTGAAAATCTGGCTCATTTAGAATATGGTAAATCTGTGACTGATGGCTGTATCGATTGGGAAACCACTGAAAAAGCACTTCTGGAAATGGATGCAGCTTTAAAAGAAATTTTACCAAATCGTTAATTAATATAAAAACGCCATCTACATAGATGGCGTTTTTGTTTATGATGTTATTAAACATTTTCTGTAAGAATGCTATGAACGAACTTGAACAAGAACTCTGTCAAATCGCAAACTTCCAGTTTGTCCACGAACATTTACTGACTTCAGGTCAGCCGAGTGCTGAACAACTGAAACAGATTAAAGAATACGGCGTAGATACAATCATCAATCTGGCATTTACAGATGCCAGCTTACACCTTGAACATGAAGATAAAATCTGTGCTGAGTTTGGACTCAACTACATTCAAATTCCAATCCATTGGGATACACCAGCAGATGATCAATGCTTATTTGTGTTAGATTTGATCGCGCATTTGGTACAGGAAAAAATCGTTTGGGTACATTGTGCGAAGAATATGCAGGTGAGTTGTTTGATGTATTTATATCGCCAATATTATATGGATATCGATATGCCAGCCGCACAAGAGTTGATGCATCAAATTTGGGAACCCAATGAAACTTGGACTGGTTTAATACATGCTGTTGCCTTACAACTACAAGGGCGTAAAGCCACTGAAGATTTACAACACTCTTTGATGAATGCGGATCAGTTTTCTTAAACCAGCCTAACAACATTTCAATCATTGATGTATTTAAGTAAAATCATCAACATGAACAAAAATAAGCGCCTTATGGCGCTTATTTTATTGTGATAACTTAATGTTTGATTTGCTTATTTGATCAATGGTTACTTGATTAGAAGCTGCTTGATCAAAGCTAAATTTTCAGCACGGGTTGCAGCCAAAATCAAACTGTTATTGGCAGTAAGATTTGTCCATTTTTGATTCCCACCAGTACCGCAATTATAACTAATCAAACGTGCTCGGTTATTGCTTAAATAACCATATTCCAAATCAAAACATTTTGAACCTTGCTCGATACGTTGCAGTGTGGCATTCATCGCCCACACTTGGCTTGCTGCATCATGGTTACATGAGCTTAGATTAATCACCCCACCCTGATTGGCTAAACACTGATCCATATATTTTTTGCTGTGGATTTTACCCATTGCATCGTAGATCCACTGTTCAGTGTCATCACCCGTACAGCCACTCTTACCACTGATATAGGCATTCAATTTGCCATTAGCCAGTGTTTCAACTTTTAAACAATTTGTCCCATTTTTAATACTGGAAACATGGTTTAAATTGAAATCAGTACTTAGTTCCAACTTTGCCACAAACTGATTAAATGCCTCAATCGCTTCAACATTGCCACTTTCGAGATCAGTTCGATATGCATTTATCCAACGATTTAAACGATAAAGTTTAATTTGCTGTTGGGTATAACGAACCATTTCTGTCTGCGCGTCCGCTGACAATTCAGTTTTAAATTGACGATAAGAGTCAAATAATAAGCGTGAATCCGCATCTAGGCTGACCACCTCTTTACCTTTATTATTCAGCAAAGCTTGTTCGAGTTGTGGCATTTCAAGTGTTCTTAATGCCGAATACTCTGCTTCTTTACCAATAGAAACAAAAGGTGTCATTGCTTGTGTAGTGACTGGGATATTGATATTCGACAATTTCACTGCTTGCTGGCCTGCTTTTTGGCAGTAAAGATCAATATTTTGAGGGGCATCACTTTGCGCAAGATTGATATGGAACTTATTGGCATTGCTACCTGAGTTTACCCGTTGTGGTGCAAGTGCAATATTTTCTACTTTATTGACATACTGCACATTTAACCAACAATTTGCAGCAGTGCCAGCCGAGTTGGCCTGAGGTAGATTAAAGACATTGCCCCAATTACCTCGTGCTGCAGGATAAATAATCCCCACCTGATTGATTGGATCATAGCCACCTAAAATCGTATAAACAGGCACACTAAATAAACGTGGTTTTAAAAAGTTACCATCGGCACTGTTATACCAAACATTGCCTGAGTTTGGTGTTTTAGGTTGTGCATCTACCATTTCACGCGTTGCTGCATTCCATTTTTTATAACCTGTCGTAGAATTTGGATCCCAAACGTATTTATCAAAAGCAGGTTGAATTTTTAACCACATACTATAACCAGTATAGTGGGTATATTTGGAAATCGAGCTGGCGCTAGATCCACCACTCATGGCATCCCAACCATAAGCATAGAGATTTTGGAAGTTTGGTACACCATTACTACCATCACCTAAATTGGTATTGCCCCAATTTAAATTGCCACGCATTTTATTTCGAAATGCAATATATCCCCAGCCACTATCAGCATGATGTGCAGACCAGAAATAATTTGTAGGACTTCCACTTGTTTCGACTGAGCCAGGATAATGCCTTAAACCATAGTGATGCCCGATTTCATGGCTAAATTCATTCCCCACCGAATCGATCAATGTCAAAATACCATTTCCACCACTTAAGCCGTGATTGGACTCACCATTGGCATATTTACCTCTGGCATGATGAATCACCACACTTTGAGTCACTTGTGGTTGCTCTTGACTTTGCATCGATGAACTGGTAACACCCCAATTCGCTAAGTTAATTCCCACACTAAATGTTGATTTAGCAGTATTTTCACGCATATCTCCATCATAGACACCACCATTGGTTGCACTGACAGAATCGTAAATGACACCACTTGCAACCATGACCCGATTAAGCTTCATTTCATCGTATTTACTGACAATCATTTTTGCAGCAGGGATGGTTTGGAAATAATCGGTTCCTGCTTTTTCAGGTTCCAACAGCATATAGTGACCATTGGATTTAGGTGCATCAGTCAACAAACCTAAACGAATACTTTGCACTACCAACTCGCCTGGTGCTGCAAAATCAATATCTGCCCCAGCTAAAGAACCACTGCGATTGTTTACAGGATCTATAATACGGATGGATAATCCTGAACGTACCTCATCCCACTTTAATGCTACTGACCATGCCTGTTTAGAGTACATCACCCGCGCTCGATCATCCTGATTAGATTGATCGGAAGCAGCAAGACGCGAAGGCTCTTTTAGATTTACAGTACGTATCAGTTGGTTACCTTGATAGATTTCCGCTTGTAATTTATCAACATCTCCCATTGAAACTAAAGGTGTAACCAATAACAATGCATCTTTTTGCGTTGTTAAGCGTGGCATTTTATCCTGTTCATTATTCTTCGGATTTACCACATGGCTTTGGGCAAACTGTAGCATTGCAGCAAAGTCACCATTTAAATCATTGCGCAATAAGCGATTTCCACCCTGTGCATTAAAATCATAAAAGCCTAATACACTGCTTGAAATTTTATTTTTAACTGGTTCTGGATATTTTTCTACTATAGGTGGTGTTGTCCCTGTATTACCATTTGAACCACCCGAACCATTTTCAGGAGGCTGAGTCGTGCCACCGTTTGAACCGCCCGAACCATTCTCTGGAGGCAAAGTCGTACCGCTATTTGACCCCCCTGAACCGTTGTCTGGGGTTTCTGGTGTACCATCTCCAGGTAACTCATTTGTACCATCGCCAGGGTTTTGCGGTATATTCGATGGCTGATCATTTGTTGCATGGCTATCACTACCACCCCCACATGCGATAAGCATTGCTGAAAGCGTACAAATTGTTAAATATTTAAACCGTAATTGCATCACATATCTTCCCCATATTTATAACGACTTATCTCTATCCTTGGTTTTTGAGATTAAATTAAAATAATTATATATTTCAATAGTTTAAATATATCACACAGATTATAATCATGTGTTTTTTTATCTAAAAAATATAAAAAGGACAGATTGCCCTAAATTTTACTTTTATGGATTTATTGAGTCTTAGGTTGTTATTTATCGGCACCGTGGCGCTATCGCGTGGCGATTGGGGGTATCGCCCATTGTGTGTGGGTATGCGGGGATACAGATTGAGTAGTGCAAGATGAGGCATCACCTACACAAAGAGAGAAGGAACTTTCAAGATCAATATGATTCACTCAACATAATTATTTTTGGATTTAAAAACAACTATTGCTGAAAATCTCGTATCGACAATTCACCATGTTCGCCTCGCCAAATCCATTTTAAACGACTATCTGCAAAACGTTCACCTTCAAACCAAACAAATAGCCCTTCCATCATCTCAGGCCAATCACTTTGACTGATATAGGTACGTTTTGAAATCACCGCAATAATCGCAGCAAGAATCGTATCGTGGCTCACAGCCAAACTAATACCGTTGTTTAGCGTAGGATGTGTTTCATAGATTAATTCAAGCACATCCACCACACCCGTAATCGGATGCTTCATACCAGGTAAGGCATTATTGACAAAACTGTTGATAAAACCTAAAGCACCTTGTGCTCTAAAATAGGGAGCAGCCTGTTTAATATCCAGCACAAAGCTTCCCGGCTCAACCAATAAGCCCTTTTCTACAATTTCGATATGATGGGTATTCGGATAAGGAGAAATTCCGTCAGCGCCTTGAATCATCAAAGCCGCGGTATCGACACAACGCTGAATGGGGCTTGAAATACAATGTTGGATCACTCGATCCGTATTTTCAATCAAATAACAGCCCCAAGCTTGGGCTAGATCACGACCTTGGGAAGTTAATTGCAGATCATAACCTGCCAGCCCCTGCCCATTCACAACCTCACGAATTGAATGACGCGTGAATAAGGTTACAGGTGTTTTCGCATCGGGCAATAAATCTATTGCTTTTAGCATACTGTTCGGCAATAAATCTAAGGCCATATCAACTTAAAACTCATTTTTATACAAGCTTACTATAACATATGCAGCCAAACGCTCAATCTAATCTCAAAGTGTTAAATTATCTATAAAATGCATATGTATATCAGATTAAAAGCTCACATTGCTTAATGCTTCTAAAGCAATTTCTTTATTTTCGATGTTCCGAAATGCGATAAATCCATCATTTAAAACGGTATCACGTTGATTATAGGTAAATGGTACCGCAGCTAAACTCAGTAATCCGCCACCAATACTTTCCAATAATCCTTGTCCTGCACTGGTATCCCACTCAGAGGTAGGATGGAATCTTGGATAAATATCGATTTCACCTTCAAGCATCATACAAAACTTATAGGCACTGCCAGCCTCGCGTCTAATTACAGGTGACTCTTGCTCAATATAATCAATATATTGCTGATACTTTGGGTTTTTACTGCTATGGCTGAGCCCAATTTGAATTGCATCTTCCTCTACCGCTTTAAATTTGCAATAACGTTCCCAAGTATTATGAATAAAGCAATATTTATAAGGCAATTCTGTTAAATAACCTAAATACATCACTTGTTCAGTAGGTACAGCAATGATTGAGAATATGGTTTGGTGATTGTGAATTAGACTTAAATTAATGGTGAATTCATCACGTTCATGAATAAATTCTTTTGTTCCATCCAAAGGATCCAGCATCCAGCAAATATTCCATGTATGTCGTTGAGAATAATCACTCTCTTCTGATAGAACTGGAATTTCAGGGGTAATTTTAGCTAATTGTTCAATTAAATAGGCATTTACTTTTAAGTCAGCTTGGGTAACTGGTGACTGATCATCCTTTTTATCAATATTAAACGCATTTCCAGCACAATAATTTTGATATTCCTCGAGCAAGATCTGACTTGCAGATGCCAAAACTGGAACTAATTTTAAAATTTGTTCATCTTGTGGTGCTTGAGTGGTAATAAACATTGATCCGACCTGTAGGATGTCTGATTTTTGTCCACAAGCCTACCATTTTTTTATGTTGAGTGCATGAAAACAATAACTTTTAAGTAATAAATATCTTGAGCTTAGATGTGCTTTTCGAACACTATATAGACTTCTAAATTTTCATTTGATTTAGATTACTCCAAGTCTATTCAACCTATTTAAAATTTTATCCAATGAAATCCATTTTAATATGGATAAATTAACCAATAACATATTGTTTTTATTAATTGTATTTATATAATTCCTCACAACTTTAAAATTCAGGCTTCAGATGCGTTGAATTTTAATCGTTGTTTTGTTCATGAATATTTTTTAAATCGGATCTATGTTCATATATATTTTTTTGCAGTTCAAAAATATGACTAAGCACTTTGCCGATAAGCAAAATATTTTCCCTATTTTCCAATTCTGGTGCTTCTTGGATTTTTCCTGAAATATTATCTAATAGCATCGCTGCTTAATGTAATTCAGAATTTATAATATCTAATATGTTCATTTAATTCTCATTTATATCGTTTGGATCTAAGTGTTATAGCATTTAGATCTAATGCTTTAGATTGTAATATATGTAGTTGGCTCAAATTTTGAAACCATCGCTAGCGATTAGTGACCAATAAAGAAATTCGAAAATAGTAAGCTATCCAGTTCATCATCCCACATTTATTTTATTAAAATTTACACACTCATCATGTCTTTGCTAAACTTTAAAAAACTTAGGAGTTTCTTGAATGCAAAAACCGATCATCTTTTTTGATATGGACGGCACACTCCTTGATTTAGCTTTCGATGATCTGATCTGGAATACCAAACTCCCCGAACGTCATGCAGAAACCCATCAATGTAGTTTAGAGCACAGTCAAAATATTCTAAATGCATTTTATCAACAACATAATCATACCCTCTGCTGGTATTCTTCAAAATATTGGTCTGAAAAAGTTGGGGTTGATGTCCTCCAGTTACAATATGATTTTAAAGATAAAATCACCCCAAGAACGGGCTGTTTTGACTTATTAAAACAATTAAAAATACAAGGTTATCGTTGTTGGTTACTGACCAATGCAGATTGTGCTGGCTTAAAACTTAAACTTGAAAATGTTGATCTCAGCCCTTATTTTGAAGTAATGATCAGTAGTGAAGAAATTGGCTATTCCAAAGAGTTTATTGAGTTTTGGCAAATCCTACAGCAAAAGCATCCATTTGACCCACAAAATGCATGTTTTGTGGATGACACTATCCCAGTATTAAAAGGTGCTGAAAAGTTTGGTATAGCACACTTAATCACGATTACCCAACCTTCCAGTGGTCGTACTGCGCGTCATCAATTAGAATTGGAATATCCTGCAATCAATCATTTAACTGAGCTTTTACTTTTACTGAAAAACGTAGTGTTAGCAAATTTACAGTCAACAGATTTAGAACATAAGGATGTCGATGTCAAAACAGCCTGAGAAACAACAACTTGAAACAATGCGTGTAGACAAATGGCTTTGGGCTGCACGTTTTTTTAAAACACGCTCTATTGCCAAAGATGCAATCGAGGGTGGTAAAGTTCATCATAATAATGAACGTGTTAAAGTCTCAAAAGAGATTCGTGTTGGAATGGAGCTCACCATACAACAAGGTTTTGATCGTAAAACGGTAGTGATTAAAGCACTCTCCTTTGTTCGTGGCGGCGCACCGATCGCCCAACAACTTTATGAAGAAACTGAGGTGAGTGTGGCACGTAGAGAGTTGATTTCATCCCAAAGAAAATTGCATAATCTAGCACGCCCTGATCATCGACCAAGTAAAAAAGATCGACGACAAATTAGCAAATTTAAACAAGAAAATGATCAACAATTTGACCAATCTTGGTCCTATGATGATGACTGAATTCGTTTAGGTTGGGTACGACATCTTATGTCGTACTAATGTTTTTTAATATAGAACCATTTTTTATTTTCTGTCACTATTACTGCCGTGGACGAAAGATCAAATTTAATGACATCCACTTAAGATATTAGTGATATTACATCGTTTGAGGTTTACGAGATGGATGATAACAAAAGCAAGGCACTGAATGCGGCACTGAGCCAAATTGAGAAACAATTTGGTAAAAACACAGTGATGCGCTTAGGTGATAACACTGTTCAAGCGGTTGAAGCAGTTTCTACAGGCTCTTTAACACTTGATATTGCATTGGGTATTGGGGGCTTACCAAAAGGTCGTATCGTTGAAATTTACGGTCCTGAATCTTCTGGTAAAACGACAATGACGCTACAAGCCATTGCGCAATGCCAAAAAGCAGGTGGAACATGTGCCTTTATTGATGCGGAACATGCTTTAGATCCACAATATGCACGTAAACTTGGGGTAGATATAGACAACCTTTTAGTTTCACAACCAGATAATGGTGAACAAGCACTTGAAATCGCAGATATGTTGGTTCGTTCGGGTGCAGTCGATATGATCGTTGTCGATTCTGTAGCAGCGTTAACCCCTAAAGCCGAAATTGAAGGCGAAATGGGTGACTCTCACATGGGTCTACAAGCACGTTTGATGAGCCAAGCTTTACGTAAAATCACAGGTAATGCCAAACGTTCAAACTGTATGGTTATCTTCATTAACCAAATTCGTATGAAAATTGGGGTTATGTTTGGTAGCCCTGAAACCACAACTGGTGGTAACGCATTGAAGTTCTATGCTTCTGTTCGCTTGGATATTCGTCGTATTGGGCAAGTTAAAGAAGGCGATGAAATTGTAGGTTCTGAAACCAAAGTCAAAGTTGTAAAAAACAAAATGGCGCCTCCTTTCCGTGAAGCACTTTTCCAGATCATGTATGGTAAAGGTGTGAACCATTTAGGTGAATTGGTTGATCTGGCTGTTGCACAAGAACTCGTACAAAAAGCGGGTGCTTGGTATTCATATCAAGGTGACAAAATCGGTCAAGGTAAAAACAATGTCATTCGACATTTAGAGGAAAATCCTCAATTGGCTCAAGATCTTGATCGTATGATTCGTGAAAAACTTTTAACCACAGCCAATGCTGCACCTGCAGAAGATAAAGAAGAAGAACCTGATCTTTTAGATGTTTAAATTAAAACTTTATTTTAAGTTTATCAAGCGCCTTTCGAGGCGCTTTTTTATGCTAAAAACCAAATTAAACAACAGTCATTTTGATTTAAGATAAATTTCAGTTATAACTAAACGAAAGCCCTATAAATCAGACTTAATCATTATCATGTATAAAAAAATCAGAACAATCACTGAGTTTTTATTTTTTCGAGCCCCACAAATTCAAGAAAATATACTGGATCAACATTTCTGCAATAAAACGATTTTAATTACAGGTGCAAGTTTTGGGATTGGTGAAGCATGTGCAAGGCTGTTATCCAATACACAATGCACGCTTGTGCTGATTGCACGTAGTACAGATAAGCTTGTACAACTCAAAAGTGAATTAGAATCTAATCAATGCCATATTGAAATCATCTGTGCAGATTTATATCAATCCGATGCCGCAGAACATATTTTTCAAAGCCTAACAGCGCGCAATATTCAGATTGATGTATTGATCCATAATGCAGGAAAATCAATTCAGCGCTCTATTTGGGATAGCTTAGATCGCCCACAGGATATCGATCGAACCATTGCAATTAATTACATCAACCCTGCCCAACTTACCCGTTTATTGTTAACTGATTTAAAACTCAAGCAAGGGCAAATTATTGTGGTTTCAACCATCAACACCAAACTATTTGCCCCGCCATTTTGGTCAACCTATCAAGCCTCGAAAACAGCAATGCAACAGTGGATTCTTGCCATTCAACCAGAATTGGCGGTTTATGAAGTACACGCAGGCTTAGTCTACTTACCCTTAGTCCGTACACGAATGATTTTACCCACTAAACAATATCAGCAAATGCCAGCGATGCAAGCAAAAGACGCCGCTCAAGCAATTCTTGCGTGCCTAATTTATCGTAAACGACAATGGCAACCATGGTGGCTAGGAGTTGCACAGATTGCTTCAATATTGTTGATCACACCGATTTATTATTTCTATAAAAATTTACTCAAGCGAAAGTTATAAGATGAAATGGTTCTTTTGGTTAAGATGGTGCATAAGTTTATGCTATAGCACTATTCAACATGGTATTCATTTATATAGTATTTTAGATTCACAGACACGTATTCAAAAAGATAAAACAGCATTTATTATTGATGATCGTCAAATTAGCTTTTTAGAATTAAAATGTAGAACTGACCAACTTATTTGTGAATGGCAAAAAACACATAAGCAAAAGCAACTTCCGCAACAGATTGGTTTAATGATGCAACAAGACCTAGATAGCTTGGCGGCCTTGTTTGCACTGAGCCGTTTAGGTAAAGATATCATTATCGTTAACCCCAGCCTCGTACAGCATAAACTTCAAGCTTTAATTGACCAGAAACAACTGCATCTTATTGGCGGTTTAGATACATTCACTCAACTCAATATCCAAAATTTTACGCTTATTCCTCCACCAAGTACTCAGCAGAAATTTCGTATAAAACCGACTTATTTTAATAAAATAAGTGTCTGTTCTTCTGGTTCAACAGGAATTCCTAAAGTTGCGACAAGGCAATCTAAACCACTACAAAGTTTACCTTTGTTAGACCTCATGCTCAGGAAACTAAAATTTTTTAAAATTAAGCAAATTTTTGTGATGACACCGCTCTGCCATGCGGCAGGTTTAACTGCCAGTTTGATGGCACTGAGCTTTCATAAAACTGTGATTTTGCAAAAACGTTTTGATCCACAATCTGCCAAGCAACTGATTAAACACCATCAAATTGATTGTTTAAACTTAGTGCCCACTATTTTATACCGTTTAATTGAACTGAATGCTCCTCTGTGCTCAGTACAATACATCATTACAGGTAGCGCGCCTTTAAGCGCGAAATTGGTCAAACACGCGCTACTACACTATCCTCAGCTACAACTGTTCAATCTCTATGGCAGCTCTGAAAGTGGTATTAACCTCTTGGCAACAACAACTGATTTAAAACGAAATCCAGAAAGTATAGGAAAAGCTATTCAAGGTGTACAAATTAAAATTGCCGACTCTACGGGTCAGCCTTTAGAAAATGGCAATATCGGTATCTTATGGAGCAAATGTGCTTGGTCAATTACACCGAATCAATGGTTACAGTGCGGAGATTTAGCCGTACAAGATGCTGAAGGTTATTATTATTTAAAAGGTCGCTCTGATGATATGTTAATTTGCGGTGGAGTCAATGTTTACCCGATTGACTTGGAAAATATTTTATATACCCATAGCGCAATTAGCTATGCACGCGCTTATGCTATAGATGATACTGATCTTGGACAATGCTTGGCAGTAGACATTATTCTCTATCAGGTACTGAATATTGAAGAATTACAATTATGGATTAGTGGCCAAACGCCTCGCTACCTTCGCCCTAAATCAATTCGAATCATTGACCGAATAGAAACGGATAGTATGGGTAAGCCAGTTTAGGCGTTATTAAGCTTCGACATGAAGCGTTTTAAATAAAAATTTAAATCCTCATATCTGTTTATCTTCCCCCTCTAATACTTGCTTAGACTCTTTGATATTTAGGAGGAGTAAAATTCATCTGTATAGCATTTGCACTGTTAAAAAAATGAATTAAAGCTAAACTAGCATTTATCTCTGAAATAAATAGATTGTTATCAATAGCTATGAGCCGAGCAAAATTTCCCAAATTGTTAGATTACCAAAAACTCAAACAGCAATTTGGTGAACAGGAAGCAACAGAGTATCAGCATTCTACATCTCGACCTGCAGAACCTGAATCTAATATTGCAAATGATGAACACGCTTTTAATGCCGCACAGGATCTTGCACCCAAACCACAGGGCTTGACCGGTACTCGTTTGCGTTCTTATGCTTTTGCTGTGTTGACTCGAAAAGAATATTCTAAAGCTGATCTGATTGAAAAGCTGATGACCTATGCACAAAGCCGTGAAGAGGTTTTAACTTTGGTTGATGAGTTGTCAGCAAATAACTACCAAAGTGACCAACGCGTAGCGGAAATGACTGTACGTAGCCAAGTCCGTAGAGGTAAAGGCCCGAATCGAATCAAACTGGCTTTACGTGCCAAACAACTGGATAAAGCCTTGGTTCAAGAGGATATTGCAGAAATTGATTGGTATGAACAAGCCTATCAATTGAAAGTTAAGAAATATGGTACGGAGGTCAGCAAGGATCCAAAAATTAAAGCCAAACAAATTCGCTTTTTACAATATCGTGGGTTTGAAATGGATGCGATTATGAAAGCAATTTCAAAAAAACCAAGTGATGATTGATGATGGTCAGTCGATACAATTCCAAATAAACTTTTCATTTAAAGGTAGGTTGAAAATCTTAGGCTGAAAATCTATTGATAGAATTCCCTTCTCACTTTTGTTTTCTTATAAATTCTAAGCAGATGCAATATCTTTTAGCCCTGCACAAGCTAGCATTTCATTCATCCATAAAACTATATGCGTATTTTCAATACAAGCTCAATAAGGATGATAGATCTTTAATCACGACTAAAAAATGATGGTTGAATTAAATAAGAGGGTCTAAAGATTGAAAATATAAATTTTCAGGAATTAAATAACAGAGATAATTTTAAAATGTAGCATATAAATTGAATGGATATATTGAGTTATTATTATTGGTAAATTTAGAAATCTGGTGGCAGCCCTACTAGCAAAATCTCGGCACATCGTATTTCTGATACCGTTGCTACCTTCCGGTCCTGGCGGGGTTTTCAGAGTACAATTGCGAAACCACCAGCAGGGCTACCATTGCAAGAACAGAGTATAGAGATTTTTAATTTTCTTTCAAGCCTAACATTGTGATTTTCTCAAGTTATTCATTCGTTTGCTTATTTCATCATCAATATGGTTAATTTTTAACAGTAATTCTAACTTTCTTTTCAATAGCCCATTAAACTTATCAAGCATCCGTTAATATTTTACTGATTTTTTTCTCAGCACTACTTCATAAATTACAAGCGTTAAAATACAAAAAAGCTTCATATTGCATTAGAATTAGCTGAAGATTGTAAAAGCATCTTGCAATTCCGCCCCTAGCCGTTTTTAATGATAACAATTATTGATTTTCAAATAGCCCATATCAACCTATTTGAAAAATTTTGACTTTGATGGATTTTAAATTATGCTAAAAAAGCATGCTCTGTTTTCTATTGCTTTACTCAGTTCAGCATCTTTATATGCAATTCCTATAGAATCTCGTGGATTAAGTGATACTGCATCATCGCGAAATGATGTAGCAAATTCACCAGCACCCATTGCTGGAAATATGAATTGGGATTTAATACAAAAGAATCAACAATTAGAAAATCAAATTCGTGAATTACGTGGCAAGATTGAAGAACAAGATCATGCCATCGATCAATTAAACAAAGAACTCACCAACCGCTATACCGATTTAGACCAGCGTCTTGAACTTCTCAATCAAAAGCTTGAACCTGAGAGCAATCAACCAGAACAAGCCCCCGCTGAAAATGCGCCTGTCGATAGTTCAAACACAACTGATCAAACAACTTCGACAAACAAAGCTACGATAAATAGCCCAGTACCGACAACGGCACAAAATTCAGCAACACCAACCACCGATAGTGGCAATAATACCAGCGATCCTGTTGCACTCGAAAAAGCTGCCTATACTATCGCTTTAGATGCGTATAAAAAAGGCGGTGCAAAACAAGCCATTGCTCCTATGCAAAACTTTATTAAAAACTATCCAAACAGTATTTATACTGGAAATGCTTATTTCTGGTTAGCTGAGTTTCAATTGGCAATTGATCCGCCAAACTATAATGACGCCAAGAAAAACTATGAAATTGTGGCAGCTAAATTTCCAAACTCATCTAAAGCACCACGTGCCTTATACCAACTTTATAGTATTGCCAAAGATGTCAACAAGAATACCCAAACTGCGAATGTCTATAAAAATAAACTGTTAAGCACTTACCCTAAATCAGAAGAAGCTGGTTTTTTCAAAAAAGGCTAACAATCTTATTTATAGCTTAAACAAAAAAAATGCCTCAACTATGAGGCATTTTTTGGAATCATTAACAATTAACGCACGATACCGCGCTTAGATTCTAATACTGAATCAATCAATAACTGGACTTCTTCAACTTCTGGAAGGATCTCTTGACGAATTTTTTCAATGGCTTGCTCAGTGGTTAAACTCTCTTTATAGATCAATTTAAACGACTCTCTTAAGCCTTGAATCACATTCTTAGACCAGCCTTTACGGCGCATCCCTTCTACGTTCATACCATAGGCATGCGCAGGATTGCCTGAAACCATGACATAAGCGGGAACATCTTTAAGAATCAATGATGCGCCACCAATCATACTATAAGAATCAATCTTACAGAATTGATGGATACCTGAGTTCCCGCCCACAATGACGAAATCGCCAATGTGCACATGACCAGCGATGCCTACATTATTTGCAAAAATATTGTTATTTCCAATCAAACAATCATGTGCAATGTGTGTATTCACCATCAATAGGTTATTGTTCCCTATTTTGGTTAGACCTCGATCTTGAACAGTGCCACGATGTAAGCTGCAATGTTCACGGATTTTGTTATTGTCGCCAATTTCTAACCAAGTTTCTTCACCCTGGTATTTTAAATCTTGACAAATTTCACCTACACTTGCGAATTGGAAAATATCGTTATTTTCACCAATACGTGTATAACCTCCAATCACAACATGTGAGTGAAGTTTGGTACCAGCACCAATCGTCACTTGCGGACCAATAATACAATATGGTCCAATTTGGACATCTGGTGCTATCACTGCAGAAGAGTCAATAATAGCGGTTGGGTGGATTAAGTCGTTACTGCTCATGCCTGCTCTAATTTCTGATGAGAAATGATAATTTCAGCTGTTGCTGCTACCACGCCGTCAACACTGGCAGTACATAAATACTTGTAAATGCCACGTTTTTGCATGAGTAATTCAGATTTTAGCACGAGTTGGTCACCTGGTACGACTTGTTTTTTAAATCGTATTTTTTCAGCACCAGCGAATAAGAACAAAGAACCTGGTCTTGGCTTTTCATTATTCATGATAAAACCGAGCACACCAGAAACTTGTGCCATCGCCTCAACGATCAAAACACCCGGCATAATTGGATAGCCTGGGAAATGACCCTGCATAAATTCTTCATTAATTGAAACGTTTTTGTATCCTACAATCCCATTCTCTGTAACTTCAGTTACACGATCGACAAGCAAAAATGGATAACGATGTGGCAAATATTCGCGAATCGTTTGGGTTTGCATTGGTAATTCAGGAACCGTAAAAGGTAGAGATTTAGACTCAGTCATAATTATTTACGCGACTTTAAAGTTGATTCAATGGACTCAATTTGAGCCTGCATATGATCTATTTGTTTCACCAGTTTGGTCAATGGCACATCTGCTAATTGTCTTAAGCGAACAACCGTTCTTTTCCAATGATTTGTTTCAAACTGTCCAGTACCTGAAGAATAAGAACCCGCTTCAGAAATACTTTTTGTGACTATTGACATTCCAGTAATCGTAACATTATCCGTGATTTTTATATGCCCTACGATACCAACAGCACCCGCAAGAACACAGTTTTTGCCAATAATGGTACTTCCCGCAATACCACACTTAGCTGCGATGGCAGTATTCTCGCCAATCTGCACGTTATGGGCGATTTGCACAAGGTTATCAATAATGACACCATCATGAATGATTGTATCGTCCAAAGCACCACGATCAATACTACAATTTGAACCTATACGGACATCATTTCCAATACGTACAGAACCCAATTGAGCAATACGATTCCACTTTCCTTGATAGGGAGCAAAACCGAAGCCCTCTCCACCAATAGCGGTATTAGAATGAATTCGAACACGATCTGCGATTTTTGTTTGACCTGTGATCAGCACATGAGAGTCAATGAAACTGTCTTTGCCAATTTCAACACCATCGTCAATTTTGCTTTGCGATTGGATAATTGTATTTGCACCCACCACACAATCATTACCAATCACAACATAATGACCAATATACGCATCATCTGCAATAATTGCTGAAGGAGAGATTTGTGCAGTACTTTCGATCCCCCGTTTACTTATTTTAACTTCAAATTGATGGGTTAAAATTGCAAAAGCGAGATAGGGATTGGCAACAACAATAAAATTCTGGCAATTTGTAAGCTGTTCTTTTAACTCGGCCGTGACAATCAAAGCACCGGCTTTAGAGTTTTGAGCTTCATTCAAATATTTGTCGTTATTTACAAAAGAAATATGATTGGATTGCGCATGTTCTAAACTTGCAAGCCCATCTAAAACAAAATTGGCTTGACCAATTAGCTCACCTTGTACAAGCTGAGCTAATTCATCGAGATGAAAACGATTTGATTTCATTGATTATTTAATTGCATTAACCTTTTGGATCATTTTAGCAGTTAAATCACTCTTTGCGTCATAAGCTAGTGCTGAATTTTTATTCAAAACAAAGTCTAATCCACCTTCTTGGCGCAATTGTTCAGCAACTTGCTTTACACGAGCCTCAAAAGTCGCATTAGTATTTTGAATTGTACTTTGTACTTTAGCCTGAACACCTTGCTGAATCGTTTGGAATTCATTCACTTTTGCTTGATACTGCGCATTAATTTGCTGAACATTTGCACCTTGAGCCTGTGCTTTTTGTTTCAATGCCTCAATATCTTTGGTGATTTGTTCAAGCTTCGTGGTTTGCGGTTTAACCGATTGTTCTAAACTTGCATTCTGTTGCTTTAAGTAGCTGCTACTTTCTACAACTTTTTCTAGATCAACTACACCAAAACCAGCTGCTTGAACCAATCCAGCAAAACCTAAACCCAAGCCCATAATGGCCATTTTCATTGTTTTCATCATTGTTCCTTATATTAAGTTAAATCTCGTAAAAAGATCACACTTAGAAAGTACGACCAATCTCGAATTGAATATTTTTAGTTTCATCGCCCGGTTTGTCATTCAGTGGGAATGCATAACTCAACGAAAGCGGGCCAATCATGGTAATCCAAGTAAAGCCTACACCCACGCTATAACGCATGTTACCAAAGTCAAAATCATAGTTATCTTTACAGTACTTTTTAGCATCAACACCTTGATCAGTGTCACCACCTTGCCAATATAATTTACCTGTAGCAGTACTACAATTTGTATCAAAAACTTGCGCACCTTCAGCAAAAATCACAGGGCGAATCTGACGTGCCCAATCACCTTTAAATGGCACTGGTAAAGCCAACTCTGTACCAAATTGTACTAAAGCATTACCACCGACTTCTTCAGGATCGTAATCTTTGGTTTTTCTTTCATTATACGTTACACCAGGATATTTGGGTCCCAATGTACTATTGTCATAACCACGAACCGAGCCAAAACCACCTGCATAGAAGTTTTTATAGAAGGGTAAATCATTACCATAACCTAACTTACCATAGCCACGTAATACAAAATCACGACCTAATGGGAAATAAGTTTGCGCATCATATGTGACTTTTTGATATTCAACATCACTACCTGGTAATGCAATTTCAGCATTGATACGATGTGCTGTACCATTGGTAGGGAAAATTGGACGATTCAATGTATTATATGACCAACCTAAATTTAAATTATAAGTTAGATATTTACCTTCAAATGCATCACCATATGGAGATAACTTATCAGCAGGACAGTCTTTATAACCCGTTATTTTACTAGGATCTTTTGGGTCCTCATAAAGTGGTTCTAAATCAACTGTACAATATGTTGAAGTATGCGTTTGCTTGCCACCATTTGCTAGCAAATAATCACGTACATAAGTTGAAACATAAGCACCGGTAGTTACTTTAGTTTGGTCAATGTTTAGACCCGCACTAATATTTTGGTTCTCGTCAATTGGATAACCAAAAGTAATACCACCACCAATACTATCCGTCACATAGTTGTTAACGTTATAGTCATCATTTAACTTGGTTTTACGATAGTACATATTATAACCACGACTAACACCATCTATGGTAAAGTATGGATCTGTCACACTTAAGTTATAATAATCTTGAGTTTCTGAACGAGATAAATCGATAGCAACACGATTACCTGTTCCCATAAAGTTAGTTTGGCTTAAACCTGCTTGGAATGTGATACCACCATTCTGAGAGTAACCCACTGCCAATGTACTGGTACCAGAATGCTGTTCTTCAACATCAATATTCAAGTCCATTTGATCTGGCAAGTTCGGTACGCGAACAGGCTTAACATCAACTTTACTAAAGAAACCAGTACGTTCTAAACGAACTTTAGACAAGTCAATTTTTTCATTACTCGCTAAAGCACCTTCCATTTGACGCATTTCACGACGTAATACTTCATCCGCAGTTTTGGTATTACCAGTAAAGTTAATACGACGTACAGTTACTTGTTGACCAGGATTAATATAATAATTTAAATCAACTACATGCGTTTCATTATTAATTTCAGGAACTACATTTACTTCTGCATAATAGTAACCTGCATTACCATATTTACGTAAAAGTAACTGTTTTACAGCATTCACTTTTTCTTGAGAATAAGTTGTCCCATCTTTATAGATTTGCAACGCTTTCAAATCTTCAGTTTTATAAAGTGCATCACCTAAAAATTTAGATTCACCAAATTTAAACTGCTCGCCTTCATTCACTGAAACTTCAATAAAGATATGTTTTTTATCTTCACTAAGATTCAAATTTGAACTGTTAATATCAAAATTGATATAACCTTTATTGAGATATAACGCACGTAATGACTCTAGACTTGCTGACATTTTTTCGCGTGCATAACGATCATTTCGAGAAATTACCGATAACCAGCCACTTTCTTTTACCGCAAACGCTTGTTTAATTTCGTCTTCTTTAAATACGGTATTACCAATAATATTGATATCAAAAACTTTTGCAGGTTTCCCTTCATTAAAATTAATATTCAATTCGACGCGGTTATTTGGCTGAGCAACTTGTTCAACTTTAATATCTGCATCATAACGACCTTGTTGAGCATATTGTTGCTCTAACTCAGTTTCTAAGGTTTGTAATGCAGACTTTTTAAGCACTTCGCCTTCAGCCAAGCCCATCTTCTTTAAACCATCCGCCAAAGCTTCTTTGGGAATCAGTTTATTTCCTTTAAAATTAATTTTTGAAATTACTGGACGTTCAATCACTTTAAACACCAAGATACCGTCTTGGTTAGATGCTTGTATATCATCAAAAAGATTTGAAGCATACAAAGCACGAATTGAATCCGCAATTGCAGGATCATTGACACGGTCACCACTATTTATTGGTAAAAGTGCAAGAACATTTTGTTGCGTTAAACGAACCAAGCCATCCACACGGATATCACGTGCAATGAACTCATCTGCCGCTTGTACTTGCTGTACAGCTGCCATCGCACTAACGAGCGCTAATGGCATAAATAAATGTGAGTGCTGCATGCCTATTATTTTCCAGTAAGTTAATCCACAATTGCGTTATAAACGCATAAAATCATTAAATATTGCTAGAAGCATCATGCTACCTAGCAGTACCATACCAATTTTTAACCCAACCAATTGTATTTGTTCAGAAACAGGCTTACCACGAATTAATTCAATAATGTAATAAACCAAATGACCACCATCTAGCATTGGAATAGGTAGTAAATTCAAGATCCCCAAACTCACACTCATCAAAGCCATAAACGAAATAAATGTCTGCCATCCCATTTCAGCGCTTTGACCGGCGACTTTGGCAATTGTAATTGGACCTGATAAATTATCTAAGCCAATTAAACCACGAACCATCTTCACCATAGAATTCAAAATCATTGCAGAAAGTTGCCCGGTCTTTTCAACAGCAACAACAAATGCTTCAGCAGGATTATATTGAATTGTTTGTTTATATTCAGTAGGAATTGTCAGTTTATCAGTCTGCGCTTGTACACCCAACATACCTGTTACATTTCCCATATTGTCACGTTTACCTTGTGGCATTACTTGTAAATGTACAATCTGTCCTTGGCGCAACACATCAACTTTAAGTAACTTTTCAGGTGATTTTTGTACCACATCTACCACATCAAACCAATCTTTCATTTTCACTTGATTGATTGAAATGATTTGATCACCCTCTTTCATTCCTTGACGAAACGCAGCGCCATCGCTACTTAACTTATAAACAGTTGCAGGGATTTGCGGACGATATGGGGTAAAACCCAGTACGTCAAAAGGTGACTGACTTTGATCTTTTAAGAAATTTTTGATGGGTAGAGCAAAACTTTGAGGCTGACCATTACGCTCAACTTGAACATCGATATGACCGGTTTCACCAACACGATCAACGATTGCATAATTAAGTTTTTCCCAAGTCGTGGTATCTGTTCCATCTACAGCAACAATTTTATCACCAATCTGCATTTGAGCTGTTGCAGCAGGGGTATTGGGCAAAATAACACCAACACGAGTATTTAATTGCTCTTGCGCAGGAAGAAATAAAATCCAAAACAAGAAAATTGCAAAAATTAAATTGATCAATGGTCCTGCAGCAACAATCGCTATACGTTTCCATGGTGCTTGACGGTTAAATGCTAATGGTAAATCTTCCGCACTAACATTACCCTCACGCTCATCTAACATTTTGACATAGCCACCCAGTGGTAATGCCGAAAGTTGATATTGGATACCTGATTTTTTCGATGTCCATTTCAACAAAGTTGGACCAAAACCAATAGAATAGACCAGTACTTTTACACCAAGCTTACGCGCAACCCAATAATGCCCAAACTCATGAATCGCAATCAGTGGACCAAGTAAAAATATGGCAGCAACAATGATAAATAAAACATTCATGATCAGCTTCCCAATTGTGTAATGCGTTGTGAAGCAACTTGGCGTGCAAGTTGATCTGTCTGCAAAATCGTCTCAATCGAATCTGCTAAACCATTTTGAACTTGATTTAATGTATGTTCAACCACTTGTGAAATTTCTAAGAATGCAATTTTTTGCTGTAAAAAAGCACTAACAGCAATTTCATTTGCAGCATTGAGAATAGAGGGTGCTAATCCGCCCGCCTGCATCGCATGTCGAGCCAGCTTAAGCGATGGAAAACGAATAATATCTGGCGCTTGAAAGTCGAGTTGTGAATGGACGAATAAATCCAGAGGCGGGACATGAGTTTGAATCCGCTCAGGCCATGCAAGTGCATGCGCAATCGGCGTACACATATCAGGATTACCCATTTGTGCCAAAGTTGAACCATCCACATATTGAACCATTGAATGAATAATACTTTGTGGATGAACAACAACTGTAACAAATTGTTCTTTAATTGAAAATAAATGACATGCTTCAATCAATTCTAAACCTTTATTCATCAGGGTTGCAGAATCTACCGAAATTTTTTGACCCATAGACCAATTTGGATGCTTACAGGCTTGTGCAGGTGTTACAGTTTTTAATTGTTCTAAACTAAAATTTAAAAATGGACCGCCTGAAGCAGTCAACAATACTTGCTTCACCCCTAATTGAGGCTCACCATTGGGTTGAATCTGTAAATAGTTTTGAGGAAGGCATTGAAAAATAGCATTATGTTCAGAGTCCACTGGTAGCAATAAAGCATGATGCTCTTTAGCCGCTTGAAGCATGATGTCACCAGACATCACCAAAGCCTCTTTGTTTGCAAGTAAAACGCGCTTACCTGCTTTCACTGCGGCTAAAGTAGGCAATAAACCTGCTGCACCAACAATTGCAGCCATCACTACATCCACATCAGGATGTTCCGATACGGTGATAAGCCCTGCCTCGTCTGTCAGTATTTCGATATCAAAAATATTATGTGTATTTAGTAGTTGTTGTAACTCATCTACTTTATCTGATGGTACAACAACACATTTCGGTCGATACTGTTTGCATATTTCACTAAGTTCTTTTATTCGACTAAATCCAGTTACCGCAAAAACAGAATACTGGTCCGAATGCTGTTGTAAAATTTTTAAAGTACTGCGCCCAATAGAACCTGTAACACCTAAAATACAAACAGATTGTGACATCTATAAATCTACACCAATAAGTTTTAAAACATACATACCAGCTGCAAAGAACGGAGCCGCAGCAAGCAATGAATCGATACGATCAAGCACCCCACCATGCCCTGGAAGGATACGGCCTGAGTCTTTAATTCCTGCACGACGTTTGATCATAGATTCAAACAAGTCACCTAACACAGAACTAAACACAGTCACAATAGACAAAACCAGGAAAAGAATATGTTGTGGAAGCGTTAAATGTAGGTAAATTGATTGAACAACAATGATCACAATCGCAACAGTGAGAATCCCACCAAACAAGCCTTCAATTGATTTGTTTGGACTCACATCGGGTGCAAGTTTACGTTTACCAAATTTTCGCCCAACAAAATATGCACCACTATCTGCGCCCCAAACCAACAAGAACAGATACATTAACCACCAAGGCGAGCTTTTCCAAACTTCAAAAATAGCAGTAACTGCTGCGCTGATTAAAACCAAGCCAACAATATTTAAAGTAATATTATACCAGCCATCGTATTCAGGATAATGTTTAACCCAATACAGACTACACAACCAAGTGAGAATAGAGGCACTCCAAAGAATAAGCGCCAAATCATTAAAATATAATGCTAACCCCGAAAAAAAAGCGGTCAATAAACCAAATCCGGCAGCTTTAATTTTCTTCACATGGTCAGACTCATGTGGCATGAGTTTAAACCACTCATAACCTGCTGCCCCAGCTGCGATAATCATTAACACTAACATTGGATATTGAGATTTAGTTGCAAACATACAACTCAGCACAACGGCAACCAAGACCAATGCGGTTATAATCCGCTCTAACATTATAAATTCTCTATATGTTCTTGTTGAATTTGTTCAGAGGTTTTTCCGAAACGTCTTTCACGCCCTGAAAAAATATTGAACGCATGATCCAACTCTTGTACTGTAAATTCTGGCCATAATGTCTCAGTAAAGTATAACTCAGCATATGCAGCCTGCCACAGCAAGAAATTAGACAATCGGTAATCACCGCCTGTACGAATCAATAAATCCACGGGTGGCAAATCCCCCAAACTTATTTGTTGTGCAAATAACTCAGTATTGATTTGATTCACATCAATTTGTTGATCTTTAACCTGTTGTGCAAGTTGTCGAGCAGTATCTGCGATATCCCACATACCACCATAACTAATTGCAATCGTTAAAGTCATGTTACTGAACTTAGCAGTCCTTTGTTCAGCATGCAACATTAATTCACGTAGCTGTGGAGAAAGCCGACTACGATCACCAATAAATCTCAACGAAATTTCAAATTTTTCCATTCGTGGAATTTGTTCATTAATTGTGTCTTCCAACAACTTCATCAACAAATCAACCTCATACTGTGGTCGATTCCAGTTTTCACTTGAAAAAGCAAATACAGTAAGCGCCTGAACACCCACTTTACAGCAATGCTCTACAATCGGATCAAGGACATTTTTACCTTCACGATGTCCGTCACCTTTTTGCAGTTGTTTCTTTTTTGCAAAACGATTGTTGCCATCCATGATGATGGCAACATGTTTTGGAAGATGATTGTCTTCAGATGTGGTCATTTAAATCTTAGACCTTCATCAATTCAGCTTCTTTCGCGGCAAGACGTTTGTCTACTTCAGCAACAAATTTATCCGTAATTTTTTGAATATCATCACCTGCACGACGCTCATCATCTTCAGAAATTTCTTTATCTTTTAACAATGATTTGATATCGCCTAAAACATCACGACGAATATTACGAATCGCAACTTTGGCATTTTCTGCTTCATTACGCGCAACTTTCTGCATATCTTTACGTGTTTCTTCTGTTAAAGCCGCCATTGGCACGCGAATCGCGTCAGCCGTTACTGGATTTAAACCTAAATCCGATTCACGGATAGCTTTATCAATTGCAGACACCATTGAACGTTCAAATGGTTGTACCAATAAGGTACGCGAATCTTCAACACCCACGTTAGCTACTTGATTTAACGGCACGTCAGACCCATAGTAAGGAACCATAACCCCATTCAAAATAGATGGATGCGCACGACCTGTACGAACCTTTGCAAAACCATGTTCCAAAGACTCCAATGACTTGTTCATACGGTCTTCTGCGTCTTTTTTAAGATCGTTAATCATATGATCTTCCTTACTTATTTATCTAAATGTGTATGAGGTCTAGTGACATTTCATAAACAGACGAAGTGTCAATACACCCTAATCTAAAATTGCAGTAGTATAAAGAGCTTTACTACTCACGTACATTAGTTTGTAACGTGAGTGCCCTCTTTTTCGCCCATTACTACAGAAAGCAAAGCACCAGACTTGTTCATATCAAATACTTGAAGTGGCACATTGTGATCACGGCATAAGCAAATTGCAGTTAAATCCATTACACCAAGTTTCTCATCTAAAACTTCATCGAAACTTAAATGATCATATTTAACAGCGTCATCATATTTACTTGGGTCTTTATTATAGACACCATCAACTTTAGTGGCTTTTAAAATAAGGTTTGCTTCAATTTCAATGCCACGTAAACAAGCCGCTGTATCCGTTGTAAAGAATGGATTTCCTGTTCCAGCAACAAATACGCACACCTCACCTTGGGTTAAATGACGAATTGCATCACGACTTGAATATGCTTCAACTACTGCACCAATTGGAAGTGCTGACATTAAACGGGTTTTAATGTTACGGCGAACCAAAGCATCACGTAATGCCAAACCATTCATTACTGTAGCAAGCATACCCATTTGATCACCCGTTACACGGCCAACCAAACCATCTTTTTGTAATTGACTACCACGGTATAAGTTACCACCACCCACCACGATACCCACTTGCACACCTAAACCAACCAAGTGAGCAATAGATAAAGACATCTGATCTAAGACTTGGGCATCAATCCCCATGTCTTTATTACCCGCAAGCGCTTCACCCGAAAGTTTCAGCAAAATTCGCTCATAGCGTGGCTTTTTAGAATCTAACATCACGAAACTCCAATACTTATATCTACAATTTTATTCGTATTTAATCAAATCGAAACCGGCAACTTTTAAGCTGATTTAACGCTAATCAACTTGGCAAACAAATCGTATTCATCTGCATCTGTAATTTCGACTTCAAGTAAATCACCAGCTTTAATCACTGACTTATCAATATCTTCGACAAAAACATTACCATCAATCTCAGGTGCATCTGCATAAGAGCGTGCAACTGCGACTGGGAATTCTTCTTCAAGATCATCGACTAAAACCGTCATGGTTTGACCAATACGACTTTGCAATTTTTCAGCAGAAATCGCTTGTTGAACTTCCATAAAACGTTCATAGCGTTGTTGCTTAATTTCTTCAGGAACATGATCAGGCAAATCGTTGGCTGTTGCACCTTCTACAGGTGAGTAGGTAAAACAACCCACACGATCAAGTTTTGCCTCTTGCAACCAATCCAATAACATTTGAAAATCTTCTTCAGTTTCACCAGGGAAACCAACGACAAATGTCGAACGAATAACCAATTCAGGACATTTTTCACGCCATAATTTTAGACGTTCCAAGGTATTTTCACTATGAGCTGGTCGCTTCATCAATTTCAAGATGCGCGGACTGGCGTGTTGAAAAGGAATGTCTAAATACGGAAGAATTTTACCTTGTGCCATCAAATCGATAACTGCATCCACATGCGGATAGGGATAAACATAATGTAATCGCACCCAAATCCCTAACTGACCGAGCGCTTCGCACATGTCATAGAATTTGGTTTTAACAGGCTGACCATTCCAAAAATCAAGCTTATATTTGGTATCTACACCATAAGCAGAAGTGTCTTGAGAAATCACCAAGACCTCTTTTACACCCGCCTTCTTTAACGCCTGTGCTTCATTTAATACAGAACCAACAGGACGTGACACAAGATCACCACGCATGCTTGGAATAATGCAGAATGTGCAACGATGGTTACAGCCTTCTGATATTTTTAAATAAGCATAATGCTTAGGTGTTAAACGAATACCTTGTTCAGGCACAAGATCTACAAAAGGATTGTGTTTAGGTGGTTCTGGAACATATTGATGGACAGCTTCCATCACATCTTGATACGCCGCCGCACCTGTCACTTTTAAGACATTTGGATGCATCTGGCGAATTTTATCTTCATCTTTACCCAAACAGCCTGTGACAATCACACGACCATTGGCGCTCATGGCTTCACCAATTGCGTCTAAAGACTCTTGTACTGCAGATTCAATAAAACCACAGGTGTTCACAACAACTAAATCAGCACCTTCATAATCTGATGCAACATCATAACCTTCAGTCTTTAACTGCGTTAAAATGCGTTCAGAATCTACCAATGCCTTAGGACAACCTAAAGATACAAAACCGACTTTGGGGGACTTCATGAATCTGCGCTCCACTATAATCCGCGTATTGTATGACTTTTCAAGAGATAAAAACAGGTGGAAACTGCACTCTTTGTATAATGCACCAAAATACATCCAATCAAATAATTAAATTACTACAATGCACTATTTTGGAACAATATGATGATAGCGTAATATGAATGCTAGTTTTTACACTTGAATAAAGCGCAGTAAATGCGCAATTTTTATCATTCATGTAAGAAAACTGCGCAACATATAAAAGTTGGCGTACATCTTGCTTTATATCAGCACGATTTATACCGATTCAATCCCCTTGTTCGGGAAAATAGAAAACGAGGTGCAGATGCCATTGCGCTATTTAAAGACAGGAAAGCTCTGCTAATGGATCAATACCCAACAATTGATTATAGATTGCTTGTGGATAATTTAACCACTGCAATTCTTTTGGTCGATTGTAATTTAAATATTTTTTATCTTAATTCATCATGCGAAGCATTGTTTGATATTAGCTTGCTTCGTGCGGCAGGTCAGCCAGTGATTAATATTTTACACGCACCAAATGACAGCTTTAATACATTGGAAGCATTAAACAACTCAATAAAAACAGGTCAAGCCTATACACGCCGTGAAGCAATTATCAATGTTAACTTTAAAGACATGCATGTTGATTATTCAGTGTCGCAGTTAAATACAGGAAGACCTTATCACCCATTACTATTAATTGAGTTAAATCCAATTGATCGGATGCTTAAAATCTCTAAAGAAGAAAACTTAATTCAACAACATCAAGTTGCACGTCAACTTATTCGAGGTGTTGCACATGAGATCAAAAATCCTTTGGGCGGAATTCGTGGTGCGACTCAACTGCTTGCTCGTAGTTTAAATGATCCACAATACGCAGAATTCACCGATATTATTATCAGTGAAGTCGATCGTTTAAGAAACCTTGCTGATACTATGCTGGGTTCGCGTCAACTTCCCAGCTACGAGTTGGTCAACGTACATGAACCGCTTGAACGTGTTCGCTCTTTAATTGTAAATCAGACCAAGAAAAAAATTAAAATCACACGAGACTATGACCTTTCATTGCCTGATGTCAAAGCAGATCGCGATCAACTAATTCAAGTAATGCTTAATATTAGTGTCAATGCGGTACAGGCGATGACTGAGAATCGTGAGTTTTTTATTGATCATCAACCTGAACTGATGTTGCGTACACGCATTCAACGTTTGGTCACGATTAATGGTGTACTAAATAAATCAGCCATTCGTATTGATATTGAAGACAATGGTCCTGGTGTCCCTGAAGAAATTTTAGAATCCGTGTTTTATCCGCTTGTGACTGGCCGTGCCAAAGGAACAGGTCTTGGCTTAAGCATCGCTCAAAATATCATGCATCAACACAATGGAATGATTGAATGCCAATCCATTCCTGGAAAAACAGTATTTAGCTTATATCTACCTTGGGAGTCTAACAATGTCGCATAATAAAATTTGGGTGATCGATGACGACCGTGCTATGCGTTGGGTCTTAGAAAAAACCTTTAAAGAGGAAGGCTTCGATGTTACCAGTTTTGAAGAGGCACAATCGGCTTTGGATCAACTTCCAAGCAATGCCCCAGACGTCATTCTCACTGATATTCGTATGCCCGGCATTGATGGTTTAACCTTCCTAGGAAAAGTCAAAGGAAGTTATCCTGATCTGCCTGTGATCATTATGACAGCACACTCAGATTTAGAATCTGCGGTATCGAGCTATCAAACGGGTGCTTTTGAATATCTTCCAAAACCATTTGATATTGACGAAGCACTTGCACTGGTGAATCGTGCCATTTTGCACATCAACAAACTGCAACAACAAGAATCGGCCAAAGTCACCCCCATTCAATCTACGGAAATTATTGGTGAATCCCCTGCAATGCAGGAAGTTTTTCGTGCCATTGGACGTTTATCTCAATCGCACATTACCGTATTGATCAACGGTGAATCTGGAACAGGTAAAGAGTTAGTTGCACATGCTTTACATCGACACTCACCAAGAAGCAGCAAACCATTTATTGCTTTAAACATGGCTGCTATTCCAAAAGATTTAATTGAAACTGAATTATTTGGCCATGAAAAAGGTGCATTTACCGGTGCCAATACTCAACGCCAAGGTCGTTTTGAACAAGCCAATGGCGGTACCTTATTCTTAGATGAAATTGGTGATATGCCTTTTGAAACCCAAACACGTCTACTCCGTGTTTTGGCTGATGGTGAGTTCTACCGTGTGGGTGGGCATATTCCAGTTCGTGTTGATGTTCGTATCGTGGCAGCAACACATCAAGATTTAGAAAAATTAGTCAATGATGGGCGTTTCCGTGAAGACTTATATCATCGACTAAATGTCATTCGTATTCATATTCCTAAACTTGCTCATCGTTCTGAAGACATTCCGATGTTGGCGCAACACTTCTTGGCACGTGCGGGTAAAGAACTCGGGGTTAGTCCGAAAATTTTACGCCCAGAAACGCAAGAATATATTCAAAAACTGCCTTGGCCCGGCAATGTACGTCAGCTAGAGAATACCTGCCGCTGGTTAACTGTAATGATCACAGGCCGTGAAGTTTATCCTGAAGACTTGCCGTCTGAATTAAAACAAATTCCAATCAATAAATCTGATGATCAGGGACAAGCGCAAGCTGGTATTGACCGCATTGCGTTACATCATTGGGATGAGTTACTGGCACAATGGGCAATTCAAAAGCTTAAAAATGGTGAAATGAAAATTTTAGACATTGCCACACCAATGTTTGAACGCACTTTGATCATAGCAGCGCTTCAACAAACCCGTGGCCGTAAACGTCATGCTGCTGAACTTTTAGGCTGGGGGCGTAATACTTTAACCCGCAAACTCAAAGAATTAGGTATGGATTCTGCTGAAGATGATGAAGAGGAAGATAAAACCGTCTTAGCAGAATAATAAGCGACTCATAAATATAAAGTTTACTCCAACCATATTTCGTAAGAATATGGTTGTTTTTTATTGGCTCATAGTGAAAAATAGCCTCGTGAAATTTAAACTTTATCGTCTAGGGTAAAAATGAAGAAAACTGTTGTTGCAATTGGCTTACTTTCTATTTTTAGTGTTGCTTGCTCTAAAAATAAACCGCATGACAGTTCTGAACATCAAGCAGAAGCACCAGCGATTAAAAAAGCACATAAAGTAGCTAATTCAGATGATTGTTTTAAATTAGAACCCAACAAACAGTTTACTCTGAACAACAATGAAGAAACAGAAATACAAATTGTTCCCACAACCTTCAACAATCAAAATGTGATAGCAATCGTTAGACAAGGTGCAGGTGTGCGTACAGATTATATCTACGATTTAACTGGGCGTACCATGCTTGCAAACTTGGATTATGGTATTGCCGCACTCGGATCAAATCCAAATGATGTGCTGGTAAAAACCACTTACCAAGCCCCGCTCCCAACATTCCCATCTAATCTTAAACCACAGCAAAAATTCCAGATGACTTATAACGCGGTTATTGAATCGCAAATGGATAACAATGATAAGTCTGTAAACAATAAGACGATTGACTTAGTATTTGTAGGATTTGAAGATCTGACTTTAATTGACAATGATAACAATACATTAAAGTTTGATAATGCCTGTCATTTCATTTCTCAAATTGGAGATGAAACATTGGATGAATGGTATGGACAAATTAAATACGTTAAAAAGAAACAGAATGGTGACGTAAAAAGTAGCGAAGCAATTGGTGATGACCCACAACCTTAATTTAAATCAGCCAGTCAACATTTATTGACTGGCTTTGAACATTTTTATGTTCGATTTTACTTTAAAAAACCTGATACCAAATTCATAACATTTTGAATATCACCATTGGCTTCAGTGTGATCTGTTGCATCACCTTGTGGTGTCAGTGAATCAATAATTTGCGGTAATACAGTAGATATTGCGCCATACACTTCATTGGTCGGAACATTGGCTTGTTGGGCAACTTGTTCAACTTGCTGACCACCAAATAAACTCTGGATTTGCTCTACATTTACCGCTCCATTACCTTGTGACGGATCGACCCAGCTTTGAACCTGCCCACCTAAACCTGCGCCTTGCAATTTAGCTAAAGCACCTTGTAGGCCACCATTTTGTTGAATCCAACCTAAGACCAATGGCACAACTGCAATCAATAAAGAAGAGGCATTAAAGCCACCCGCTTGTGGTGCTTGTTGTTGTCCACCTGTCAAACCACCTAAAACTGAACCAAGTACGCCACCCAATCCACCTTGTGATTGTTGTTGCTGTCCCCCCAAGCCACCGAGTACTGAACCAAGTACCCCGCCCAATCCACCACCTAGCCCGCCTTGTGATTGTTGTTGTCCGCCAAGTGCTTGCTTTGCCAGAATTTCCACAATATTGGTTAAATCTGTCATGAGTTTTCCTTTTTTAAGTTTTATGAGACAAGTACAGCATACTTGGCTTTATCAGATTCACCAAAATTGGAATTGTTAAATTTTGCAATAGCTTAAGGCTAGTTTTATAGGCAAAATAAACCCACTACCAACGAAATTTATTCCAGTTTTCTGGATTGGCCCAAAACTTAGCATTAAACCAATCTGGTACATGTTTATAGGTCAAAATATTAAATTGCCAAAGTGCAAAATCATTTTGATGTAATGTTTTATCAATCAGTTGGGTAAAACCAAGCGATCTGAGCAACCGTTCATCTTTTAGCTGACATGCGACAACAATTCGTTTTGCCAGTAAATCACGTAACTTGACCAATAACTGGGATTTCTGTAAATCGGTGATCCCAGACATTTCATCTGTATCTAAAAGTACAAATCCTAAATCATATCGTTGCGTAAAAGGCAGACTTAAAAACTCAGATACGTTAAAATAGGACCATTGAATCGAATAATTTGTTGGGTATTGCGCCAAATTTTGCCCAATACATAATGCAGTTTGAATTGGCTGTTCTTGCGATAAATCGTCTAGCATTGAAGTGATGACATTTTGCTCAGCCATAACTGCACCTTTTTTGAAGCGAGTAATTAAACATGGAACTACAAGGCATTTGTCATAAAATGCATGCAGGTCTTAAAGACCTTAGTGTAACTGATCAACAAACACATAAGGCAAATGTTGAATATAAATTTATATTAGATCGCTCAGAAACCGAGCTACCATTTAGTTTAGGCCAGGAAATCGAGATTGAAGCGACAGGAAATATTTATTGCGTTTCTTGTGGAGCTAAAACACCAAAGTCTTACTCTCAAGGCCACTGCTTTAAATGCATGAAAACCAAGGCATCTTGCGACATGTGTATCATGAAGCCTGAAACTTGTCATTATCATTTAGGTACTTGCCGTGAAGATGATTTTGCTCATGAAGTTTGCTTTCAACCGCATATTGTATATCTAGCAAATTCAAGCGCTTTAAAAGTCGGAATAACTCGTTTAGGTCAAATGCCAACACGCTGGTTAGATCAAGGTGCGACCCAAGCATTACCTATTTTAAAAGTCGGTTCGCGGCGTCTTTCTGGTCAGCTTGAAGTCATGTTTGGAACGCAGGTTGCGGACAAAACAGATTGGCGTAAACTGCTTAAAGGTGAAGCTGAACCGATTGATCTAATTGAAATTCGTAATGAATTGATTCAAGAGTTTTCCCCAAAGATTCAAAGTATTCGCAATGAGTTTGCGCAAAATCTTGAGTTTAATGAAACGGTCGAATTGTTAGAAAATGAATTACCCCGTGAATTCATCTACCCTGTCGACATTTATCCTGAAAAAGTTAAATCACACAATTTAGATAAAACCCCAATCATTCGGGGCAAGCTACAAGGAATTAAAGGCCAATACTTGATTATGGATACCGGTGTCATCAATATTCGTAAATATACAGGTTATGAACTTAAAGTTCGGGCGGAATAATTTTTCACACCCAAACCCAGAAATTGATTTATACATACTCCTCTTTATCCTAGATTTAGAGGAGTTTTTATTGGTTAAAGGTTTTCTATATCCAATCTGTCAAAAAACTTAGACAAAAGAATATAATTTCTCCTAATTAATATTTTTAATTAAATCAATTAGATGAAATAGAAAAATTGTTTGATTAAAAAAACTGCAATGCCACACCTTTCATTCAAGGTTTAAATACCTTTGCGTAGGCGATCCCCCACTAACTTGATGGAAATCACTGGTTTGAATAATTAGATGCTTTGACAATAGGGCGATTAATAAAAATTTCCAGCAGCTCGATAAGCAAACGGATATTTGCTTAATCAGTTGTTAGCATTAAAAATCAAGCTGTTAAAATTGCTAAAATCGCCTGAGCCGGATCTTCACTATTTCCAGCCAAAAGTTGTTTGTGCATGGTGATTAATTGCATTACCTGAATTTGTGCAGTTTCAATATTCATTAATTTTTCAATTTGATTGGCCAAATTTTCTGATGTGGCATCTTGTTGAATAAGCTCTTGAATCACTTTTTTGCCCGCAATAATATTCGGCAATGAATAATACGGAATTTTCACTAAAAATTTAGCAATTACATAAGTTAACCAATTCAACTTATAAAAAGTCACCATTGGACGATGTAACAATAATGCTTCAAGTGTCGCTGTCCCCGATGCCAAAGCCACAATATTGGCAGCATTCATGACCTGACGACCAATTTTTGATTCTTTATCGGTATTTTCCAGTAAATGAATTTTTGCGACTAAGTCACTTGGATAATGCTTTAATAATTCCTGAATTTGCTGTTTGCGTAACTCATTAATTGCAGGAATTAAAAACTGATAATCTGGATATTTTTGATAAAGAATTTTTGCGGCATCCAAAACCAACGGCCCAAGTCGTTCAATCTCACCACGCCGACTTCCTGGTAACAAGGCAATATGCTTTTGACTGATATCTAAACCAAGCTCTTGCTTTGCATCCAAAATTGGATTTTGTAATGGTAATTGACCTGCCAGTGGATGTCCAACAAAGGCTGCGGGTACGTCATATCGTTGATAAAAGCCTTTTTCAAAAGGAAATAGACAAAGCACCAAATCTATACTGGCCTTGATGCCATGTACCCGTCCTTGTCGCCAAGCCCATACAGATGGACTGACATATTGCACCGTTTTAATCGGCAAATTTTTCTGTTTTATGCTTTTTGAAAGGCGTAAGTTAAAGTCTGGTGCATCAATACCGACAAAAACATCTACGGGATTGGCAGACCATTTCTCGACCAGACCATCACGTACAGCAAATAATTTTTTTAAATCCTTAAGTACTTCAACAATCCCCATCACAGATAAAATATCCATTGAATAAAAACTGTTAAATCCTTCTGCAATCATTTGAGGACCACCAATCCCTTCAAATTCAGCATCAATACCCTGTTCACGAAAACTGCGAATAAGTTTTGCGCCTAAAGTATCCCCTGATACCTCACCTACGACAATTCCAATTTTAAGCTTTCGATTTTGCAAGATATTCTTCCTGATCAGCACTATAAGCGCATCATAGCATATTCATAGGATTTAATCGTGAATACTCAAACTGGATGCTGGCTTGGAAAATGGGGAAATTTATATAACAATTCATCTAATTTTCTATCGTTATTTTATTTTCTATTTATATTTTCAATTGCACGACTATTGTAAGCCCACCTCACTAACAATAAACTAAGCAATAATTATTATCATTTAAGATAAGCAATGCTAAATCCTCTCCCACACAGTTTTAAGTTCTCTATTCTTAGTTTAGCGGTACTCATTGCCCAGCAGAGTTTTGCTGAAGATATTGAAAATCTACCCACAATTTCAGTTCAAGCCACAGCTGATCAAACTGAATTAAGCTCCGAACAATCAAAATCTTATATCGTTAAAAAATCTGCAAGTGCTGCCAAGCTGAATATTCCTGTCAAAGAAACACCACAAACAGTGAATGTTGTTACACGTCAGCAATTAAATGATTTTGCACTCAATAGTGCACGTGAAGCTTTAAGTAATACCCCAGGTATTACTGTCAGCAGTCAAGAAACCGAACGTTCAACCTACACTGCCCGTGGCTTTGAAATATCAAATATTTTAACAGATGGCGTTGGCTTCCCTTCTAGCAGCTACAATTATAATAATACCAATCCTGATACATATTTTTATGATCGTATTGACGTGATTAAAGGTGCAGATGCCTTAACCAATGCTTTTGGTGATCCAAGCGCAACAATCGATTATATCCGTAAGCGTCCTACTCAAGAATTTCAAGCCAATGCTGGGCTAAGTTATGGCTCTTGGAATACCCAACGCTATGAAGCAGATGTTTCAGGTGCATTAAATAAAGAAGGCAGCATCCGCGGACGTTTGATAGGTTATGAGCAAACTGGAGATTCTTATCTAGACCGTTATTCATCTGAGAAAAATGGATTTTCTGGCATCATTGATGCGGATTTAAGTGATAGCACGTTATTAACTGTCGGTTATAGCCAACAACAGAATAAACCTAATGCAAATAATTGGGGTGCTTTACCACTTCTCGGTGCAGATGGGAAACAACTTTCCTATGAGCGTAATTATAATCCCAATCCAGATTGGACATATTGGGATAATAAGTCACAAAATGCTTTTGCTGAGTTAAAGCAAAAAATTAATGACAAGTGGACAGCTAAGCTGAGTTATAACTACACCCAAACCGACCATAACAGTAACTTACTCTATTATTTCGGTTATCCTGATCAAAATGGAGCAGGTGTAGCCCTCACCGCTTGGGGCGGAAAAGAAAGTCTAAAAAGTCATTTTGCCGACTTAAATCTACAAGGCTCATATTCATTATTTGGCCGTGAACACGAAGCGACACTGGGTTATAGTTATCTACAAAATAAACAGTATGATCAACAGACGTCAGGCACAATTAATGACAGCAATATCAATAATAATCAAACCACAGACTGGGCAAGCTGGACACCTCAATCAGTCACTTGGTCAGCATTTAGTGATGCGGCAAACTATACCCAAAAGCTCAATTCTGTATATGCGGCAACACGACTACACTTAAACGATGATTTGAAACTTTTACTCGGTTTAAATTATGTTCAAGCTAAAAGTGAAGGTGAAAGTTACGGTTCATCAATGGCCTATGATGAAAACAAAGTATCTCCTTATGCTGGCATTACCTATAACTTTAGCCCTGAATACACAGGATATCTAAGCTATACCTCTATTTTCCGCCCACAATCTGGAGTGGGTACTGATAATAAAGCACTCAAACCAGTTGAAGGTGAAAGCTATGAGGCAGGTATTAAAAGTTCATGGCTAGATGACAAACTCACTGGAACTTTGGCGGTGTTTCGAACAGAACAAAGTAATTACCCTTTGCGCAATTCAGATGGAAATATTCTCAATCGAAAAGTTGAAACCAGTGATTTACGCTCTCAAGGGGTAGAAGTTGGTTTGGCTGGGCAATTAACAGATCACTTAAATATTGCATTTGGTTATAGCCAATTTAGCTTAAAAGATTTAAAAAATGGTGGAGAGGCTCGTACTTACAACCCGAACCAAACCATTAATCTTTTAACGACTTATACTATTCCTGCTATACCTAAACTGAAAATTGGTGCAGCTTTACAATGGCAAGATGCGACTAAGCAGTATGATTCTTCGGTAAAGAGTACAATTACCCAAGATGCTTATGCTTTAGTGAATATGATGAGTAGCTATGACTTGAATAAGCATATTTCGCTACAGGCAAATGTAAACAACGTGACAGACAAAAAATATTTATATAGCTTTCCAGATGGTCAGGCTTTTTATGGCCCATCTACAAACTATAGTGTTGCTGTAAAATTTAAATACTAATCTGAACTCGCCTTAATCTTTTTATGATTAAGGCGTTTTCAATTGCAAGAAAGTGATCGTTATGCAGATTGTGCTCTACCCTTTATCAGTGCTCTTTCGTTTTATACTGGCTTTTGGTATGGGCTATCTGTGCAGTTATTTAGTATCCTTAACTTTAATTGACGTGTTTTATCCTTATTTTGCCAAGGCTGAATCTATTTATTTGGCAGCATTTAGCGCACTTATTTTTTACATTTTTTTTGTGATTCTAAGCTTTTGTATTCATTCTTTAAAGAAGCTTACGCTGATCAGCCTAGCTCTGGTCGCTACTTTTTTCCTATTTTCCAAGTTTATAGGTTAACTCATGCATAAATCTGTTCGTCAATCTATGGCATGGTTACACTCTTGGATCGGGCTTACCTTCGGCTGGCTGTTATTTGCAATTTTTTTGACAGGTTCTGCAACATATTATCGCCATGAAATTAGTATGTGGATGCAACCACAATTCGCAAGTATGCAAATCAAACAGGAATCCGCTATACAGTCTGCGTTTGCTTATTTGCAAAAAAATGCCCCAGATGCAAAAAGTTGGTATATCGGCGTTGCAAATCAGAATACCCCTGCAAATAAAATTTATTGGCAAAAAGCCGATGGTGGTTATGAAAGTAAAACTTTAGATGCCAATACAGGTAAAGAATTGAGTCTTTCTGCCACACAAGGCGGTGATTTCTTCTATGGGTTTCATTATCAGCTTTATGGAATGCCTTACTCGATTGGTCGTTTGATTGTCACCTTTGCAGCGTTAATTATGTTTATAGCCTTGATTTCAGGCTTTATTACCCATAAAAAGATATTTACAGATTTCTTTACCTTAAGAGTATTTAAAGGTCAGCGTTCATATTTAGATTTTCATAATGTAAGTTCGGTAATAGCATTGCCCTTTTTCTTAACCATTACATTTACCGGCTTAGCGATCTTTTTCTATCTGCTTTTCCCCGCAGGGATGAAAAAAGCCTATCCAGATAATCCATATCAGTATTTTGATGAAATTCGTCATGTTTCAACTGCAAACAAGGCTCAACACGCACAGCCGAAGAATATGTTATCTATTCAACATTTCCTGCAACAAACCCAACAGCAATGGGGAAAAACTAATATTGATAACATTACCGTAGATCAACCCAATACACAGCTTGCTAAGCTCACGATTACTGCCTTAGAAGATCATTCGATTACTCGTAATCAAGCACAACTTAGCTTTAATGGCGCTACAGGTGGTTTAATTGGGAATACCCGTAATAACAGTGCAATTGCAACATTAAATGCCAGTATGTACGGACTGCATATGGCGAATTTTGCCCAACCTTTATTGCGTTTAGGCTTATTTTTCTCTGGCCTCTTAGGTTGTGCAATGATTGCTTCTGGCTTATTGCTCTGGAGTTTAAAGCGACAATTACAAAAGAAAAATGATCATTTTCACGTTGGGCATTATCTGGTAAACCGACTCAATACCACGATGATTATTGGTTTACCCATTGCGATGTTGGGTTATTTGTATGCCAATCGTTTTGTACAACTTCAATCAGATACACCGAATTATGAAGTCTATACATTTTTTACTTTGTGGTTATTCAGTTTTATTATTGCGCTCTGCACAAAACAACAATATCTCTGGAAAACTCAGCTCAAGCTGCTAATTGCCATGACATTAGCCTTGCCTATTTTAAATGTCTATTATCTGATTTCTAATCAATATATTCATTCATTACAGGACTATTGGTTATTTTTACGTGTGGACTTAATGATCTGGTTATTTGCCATTTTAGCGATTTTTTTACATCAAAGAATCACACCGATTCAAAACAAAGCTGTGGCGAAGATCAAGAAAAAGCTAGAACAAAAACAATCACAGGAATCTGTATCATGATATTGGCATTTGCATTTCTCCTGATCCTGATTGCCAGTTATAGCTTATATTTGATCAGTTCAAAGCAGATCACCAAGACTCAGAAAAGTAAATTGTCTGTTTTAGCGCAACATGTGAAACTGGTAAAAGTTATCGCGTTTGCGTTGATCATCTCGGCTTTATTTTTATTCAGTGTAAATTATGGCAATAGCATCTCTTTTGTGGCCTTATGTATACTGAGTAGCCCAATACTGTTTGGATTGATACTCTTTGTAAATGACTTAAAACCCAAAATTAAAAAGTAGACATCTGGCGTTTTAATACTGCTAGCTAAGTTTGATTAGTTTTTTAGGATGCTCAATGGCTAAGCTATAATTCATTGGGCAATCCTGATTGAACCGATAAATTTTTTTAACAAGGTTTAGGCGCAATATAAATCGTTTTTATTCGATATAAATAACTGGTGTATTTCCACGAAAAATACACAATCTACATTACACCGCTATTCTCCCAATTTCTGCAGAATTTGTCTTAAAATAATTTAAGCTGTTCAGGTTGTAACTGCATTTCAATATTTTACAATTTAATCAATCTATAAAATTTCCCCGAGGATTTTATGTTGCTGCAATGGTTTGATTCAATTTTAATTTACAATCAATGATTTAAAAAATTTAAACAAATCTTAGTGCAATAAATAGCGTAAAATTATTTTTATTTATTTCAATTTTTTGATGATATTGAAAATAATTATATTTTAACAATGAATGAAGCCGTGAGTGTACTCAAACTATGAAATTCCCTTTCTTAGAAATTCTGCACTCAGCTTAAATCGAAGTAGATTTTTAAAAATTAAAATAGACAGAATCAATTGATTTAAGAGCTTTTCATCATCTGTCTGTGCCTCCTTACTAACCCTAAAAGTATCTTTCTCTCAAGTATTTCATCTTCAGTAAATGACAATGAATCAACCAATAACTCTATAGGCAATGAACTATTTTCAATTAAAAAACAGTCTTGATCTGTAGACCATTCAGGAAGTATTGTAACTTTTTTACGCTTGCGCCTTTGATGCATATAAACACCTTACTTTAAAAACTATGAATTTACTTGCTCATCAACCCAAGATAAGAATTTGTATTTATTACTTATTTCAGGTGCACTCATTATTAAAATATTTTTTTTATTTCCAAACTTACCGGATACTTTATTAGAATTATTAAATTTAAAGTCAGTTTCATCTCCTTCATTTAAAGCTTTGAAATATGCAACAATTTTCTCGGACTTGGTCTTACTCTTGAAGTCCGGTGTCAAAAGTAAAAAATTATAGATCTGCTCTAAAACACACATATAGTTACTACTTTTCATAAAAACCTTAATTATAGATTATTAATGAGATAATTTACTGTAAAGAAATTAGCCAACTATAGAACAAATATATTCGATAGTTGGCTATATAAAATACTATGATTTTCCACGAGATATAAAACCAATAATTGCTAAAATAACAGCTACAACTAGTAGAATTACAGCAAAATCTTTCGATAGACCAGCAACTCCACCAAAACCTAATAAACTAGCAATTAATGCTATAACTGCAAAAATTATCGCCCAACGAAACATACATTATTACTCCTAAAATATTTAATTTTTTTGATTTAAATAAAATTTATCTAAATCAATCTATATAAAAACCTATTCTTTATATAGCTTATCAGAAATAAAAAACCTATTTATTTCTTGATTCTTTAGTTTTGGCATAACAATCTTAATTAAAAAAAGAACTGAACAGGAAATAAGAAGCATTCCTATAACTTCAATTGAATAACTAATCATGAATAATAGACTATAAAAGCCAAAGAAAAATAAAAGACTTAAAAATACTTTTTTTAGATATAAGGTCATAATAAGACCATATAACATTGCCGAAAAGAATACATTAAACTTTTTATGTATTCCTAACTTGTCAAAAATTATGATTATTAAACATATAATTAAAACTGAGATAATAAATATAAAAAAATTTTTTAAAATTAACATTTCATTTCCTCTACTTTAGATTTAATAAAATGCTTCCCCCTTAGTAGAGCAACTAAGGGGGAAGACTACCCCAATACACCATCTATTATTATGCTCATTAATTTTATAACTTCTTATTCTAATTTAAGTGTAAGCGACCACATCTTAAACTAATATTCAGTTGTATATTAATAATAATGAACACGTATGGTGTATGAACGCAGTATATATAAATCAAAAATTCAGGCTGTAATCTCTGGCTTACATGATTGTGAGAAATTTCGTACATTTGTTTATTTTTTAACCTATTAATATTTAAAAAATTAGAATTATTTCATTTATTTTCATAAAGTTAATTTTAATAAACTATTACTTCAACACAATATATTAACAATTAGCTTAAGTAAAAGTAAAAAAAGTTTACATTACATTTTTTTTGATCGTTTTTATTTTAAATTGGCTTCAATCCTAACTATGTTGTAAACTTTTAAAGTTACTATTCTTTCTATGTGGAAACATAAAGTTTACTAATAAAATTAAATAGTTATCACACACCATCAGTAACAAATCAAACTGGATGAATTCATAATGGAATTTGTAAGGGTTTTATACGCTAGTAAAGCGACACAAGCGCACCCTGAACTTAAATCTGATCTAATTGATATTCTTAACACTGCTGTTGATTTTAATTCTCGTCATGAGATTACAGGAGTTCTTTACTATGGACATGGATATTTTGTCCAATGTCTTGAAGGTAGCAAGAGTAAAGTTAATGATCTTTTTTATAACCGCATTTTAAAAGATCCACGTCATCAAAATTGTGAAATTCTCTATCATGAGAAATGCGATGTTGGATTATTCAAACATTGGAATATGAAATTTGCACCTGTTAACAAAAGATTAGGTGACTTTTTTCAAGAACACCATCTTGATGATTTTAACCCATTTCTTCTTTCAAGTAACACTATTCCTTCATTCATAGACCTTTTAGCTTCGGAGTATGCTCATGAACCATATAATTTTGAAATCGATGAGTAATTCATTAGTCTATTTTGAAAACGTTAATTTAGATGATAAATCATGATTCGTTTGTGCTACGCAAGTACAAGAAATGAATCAACTAATGACCTCATAGAAGATTTAAATGATATTTTGAATACTGCTCGAGATTTTAATTCGAAAAACAATGTTTTTGGTGTGCTTTACTATGCTAATAACTTTTTTTTCCAGTGTCTTGAAGGTGAAAGATCAACTGTACTAGAGCTATTCCATAACATTAGAAATGACGCTAGGCATAAAGATATTATTGAATTCAAAAATGTAGAAATTGACCAAATTAGTTTTAAAAACTGGTCAATGAAATATGTTCAAAAGTGCTCAAAAGCAGAGGTCTTCTTTAATCGTTTAGGTTACGACTCGTTCACTCCTACTGCTTTAACCGAAGACAATTTAGATGCCTTCTTAAATGAACTCTTAAATGAAAAGCAGACTCGGCTTCGAAAGCGAGTTGGTTTAAACCAACGTGGAATATCTAATTTTCTTTAATAAAAAAAGACGAACGTAAGTTCGTCTTTTTTACAAAAATTTATAGCTTAACAGAATGACTTGTTCCAAGCTGCTCTGTTTCACGTGATATTGACGCTTTTGCTACTTTGAAAAGAGTTACAAATTTTCCTGCACCTTTCCAGTATTGTGCACCATTACATATTACACGTACTAATTGAATATTTGGATCCGACTTTCCTTGTTCAAAAAAAGTTCCATACGAAGCGGACCACAATTGATCAAGCACCTCTTAATCTTGGACACATTCTGCAATTCCATTAATTGAGACATAATCATTTTTTAAATTTTCCAATTTTAACATTCTCATGTAAATTGAAATACCAATATCTCCTCAATATAAAAATTTAAATAGTTTCTTAGTGTTAATTAAATATTTTAATTATATGATAAAAAATTATTATTCATGAATAATTTATTTTTTTGTTATCATTGATGCTTACAACTTTGAACTGGTAATCTTTATGAGTAATATTTTGATTTACCACAGCACGGTCTAATTGATCCCACAATTCAAAGTGAAAAAAATCAGAAGTTTCAGAGTAAATCCAAAACCATAAAATAGACCTATCCTTTTTTATAGGGTCATAAGTGGTATCTTTAACTTTTACCAATTTATGTAAATGAAAATTTTCATCTTGAAGTACTATTTCTTGAATATCCAATAGAAGATTTCCGTCGATCTTAATTGATTAGGAATATAACCTATTTTTAATTTTTTTTTAAATATGGTTTCAGATAAAATATGTAAACTAATTTTTCTTAATTTTGTTCAATGTACTGATATTAAATATCAATTAACTCTTATGAAATTATTTTATCCAGTTAATTTTTATATATTAAATAACTAACCAATAAATTATTGTAATACAATTAAAAACGAAATTTAAAATTTATAATAAATTGATTAACTCATGTGCTCAAACTATCAAACTCCAAAAATAACAGCATTTGTTCAATTAGGAATCGAACTCAATGCAATGGATTATCCTTTAAAGTCACACGTTTATCCGTTATACCCTGCTCCAATTATTATGAAAGAGTTTAACCTAGATTTATGAAGATTTGCACTAATTCCAAAATGGGCTGAGGATACAAAGTTAGGGACACACCTATAATACTTGAACTGAAACTATAGTTGAGAAGCCTAACTTTCGACATGCTTGACTTATAGCAAGTTTTACTTTGTGCCGGTTCAAGAATTTGATGATCTCAAGTGCATCGATGGTAAAAGCCATTTGTACAGAATTCACCGTAAGAACGACTACCATTCGCTGTTGCAGAAACTCACGATGATTAGTTAATTAAAAAATAATAATATTTTTTCAATGATTACAATCAATTCTGACAATCATCCTTTCATGAAGCAATTTTATGCGCCTACCGATGAAAAAAGATCAATCATAGTCATATCAAGAGAATATCGAAAAGACTGCTTGAATATTGATAAAGAAAATGCACACGAAAATTTCTTTGAAATGCGTGATGATTTTCCGCTTTCCCTCGTGAACACTCATCTGAAGTAGCCAAACAAAGTGACCTTTTTTAAATTAAGACTGTTTATCCACATAGTTTAAATTTGAAATTAAAAACTATTACATTTAATATCTTGAATACGTAACTTATTCAAGTGGTATTTTTTATGAATATTGAATTAAATTCAAAATTATCGAAAGCTAAACTTCAAAAGCTTAAAGATGCAAGTCTAGATCACTTGAAAAGCTCTAAAGTTATTGATATCAGAGCACATTCATCTAAATTAAAATGTCCATCTGACCTATCTAGAATATCGTCATTTCAGGCAATCACTAAGTATTCTATTCCATTAGTTTTAAATAAAATTACTGCAGATTCCTCCTCAGTATTTGAGAATTATATAGACAAAACTGTTGACATGGATGATCTGCTTATTTCAAATAAGGAAGCTACATTCATTGTTCAAGTTGAGTCGTATTCGATGAAAGACATTGGAATTGATATCACTGACTATTTGATTGTCGATAGAAGTATTCGATCACAGCACCGAGATATTGTTATCGCATTCATTGACAATGATTTCACTGTGAAAAGAATGATGATTACACAACGGATGTCACATGATGAATTGTTTAATATTTTTCATAATGAAAATGATCTTAGAAATTTGCCTGCAGTGTGGCTCAAACCTGAGAATATTGAGTACAAACCAATCCTCCCCCGCAATGAACAAGAATTAGTAATTTGGGGTGTTGTCACCAAAATTATTAAGAACTTTAAATGATACATGAAGAAAAGATATTTGTTCTTATTGATATCAATAATTGCTATGTCTGGTGTGAGCGTTTCTTTAACCCGAAGCTAAATAATGTCTTGGTGATAGTTTTATTAAATAACAATGGTTGCGCAGTAGCTCGAAGTAACTAAGTCAAGGCTATGGGGATTAAAATGAGCCTCCATTTTTTCAAATCAAAGATGCTGTCCAGAAAAATTGTTTTCAAGTTCCTTCAAGTAACTATGCGATATATGCTGAGATGTCACGTCGATTTTATTCATTTTTTGCCAGTTATTTCGCACCACCCGAACTCGAGATTTATTGAATTGATGAGTGTTTTCTAGATCTATCAAGTTTTAAGCATAATTATAATCTTGGTGATTGATTATCGCCAAGGAATGCACGAACGTATTCAACAATGAAGCGGATTGCCTGTCTCAGTATGAATTGGTTCCAACAAAACAGAAGCAAATATCGCTAATCAGAAAGCAAAAAAGGGAAAGCGATTTAATGGAGATTATGATTTAGCAAGCATGGCACAGAAACATCCTGATTACTTGTGTTTGTTTATAGAAGTAGGTGAAAATATGAAATGTTGCTAGAAAACAAATGCTTGACAAAAATAGCCCTTACATTGAAGGACTACTTTTTCGAGCATCTGTTAACGTGTTACTCTTTCCCAAGCATCTTTAACTGCATGTTTTGCTTCTTCCCATTTTAAACGAGACTCTCTTTTAGTCTTTTCCCATTGAAGCTTAAGATCAGCTTCAACTTCTTCAAATTTTGTTTCATAAGGATAATTGCTTCTAGAAGTGTACCCTAGTTGATAGGCATCACGATAATCACGATCGTAATCTACATTATCATATAAGTTAACCGTGTCTTTAAAGTAAGGCCGCGTATTATAAGTCTCACGCCAATAAACATCCTCATCTGTTGGATTTACAGCTTCAGAAATACTTTTCCCTGCTAATCCTCCAACAACTGCTCCTACTACTCCCCCGACTGCAGCACCTACAGGTCCGCCAACGGCTCCAATAGCTACACCACTTGCTGCGCCACCTGCTGCACCAACACCTGTGCCAATTGGGTGAGCTCCTGGCTCACCTGAAATAGGGTCAGCATTTAGTTGCTTACGTTGTTCTTTACTCATATTTTGAACAACTTCATTATCTATATTAGAATTTGACATATTTAATCCTCTATTTGATAAAAATTATTAATCCAGATACTCAGTCAACGATAATCATCCTAGATTAATTATTTTCATTCAATATTACTATTTGTTATAGTTTGAAGAACAGTTTGTATAAAACAGAATTAAGTAAATTAAAATAAAACATGTTCAAAACCACAGCACTGTTGAATATTATCGCTTTTAAAACTTCTTAAATAAAAAACATTAAATTACAATATAAAACACTAAAACCTCACTTTGATAAATTAAAAATAAATAATTATAAAACATAAAGTTAAAATAAAATATCTCAACAACATCATTAAAATCAAAGCGAATAATTATATACTTCTCAATAAAATTTTTAAATTATAATTGCATCACAAAAAATAAAGGAACCAAACATAATATATCAAAGCAAGTGAGAAAAAAATCACATTACCATTAGTTTTATATCTGTTTACAAATATAATTTTTTAAATTAAATAACTCTTTAAACCTTACATTCTTAACTCAATAAAACTTAAAGCTTAAAAATACTTACATCATTATCTTTTTTTAAGTTTTAGACTGGTATCTCAACTTGAACAATAAATAGGCAAACATTATGAGTAACGTTAATGCTAACGATATTAAAGAACATGCTTCAGTAATTGCTTCATGTGGTACACAGATCGGTAAAGTCGATCATCTTGAGGGAAAAGATTCCATTAAATTGACACGAAGTGATGATGAACATAATGAACATCACCTGATTCCATTAAGTTGGGTGAGTGAAATTAAAGATGGAAATGTAATTTTGAATAAAAATTCAGAAGAAGTAAGAAATCAGTGGCAAACATTGTAGGCTTTACCTAAATTAATTTGCTATTTCAAAAATGCCAATCAATTTGATTGGCATTTTTATCATCAATATATTACCGATTCCCACATAATCATTGCATGAGTCAGATTTCCCCTTATTAGTATTAGTTCATTTTGAATTGTACTTCAAGCAACAGTTATCAAATGTATTCGACATTACCATTTTTTCGCAAATTAACATGGTTTGATATATCAATTGATCTTAAGTTTGAAATAGTTAACTTAGCAATTGCAAATTTCTGTATCTGCTTCAAAGTATTTATTTTTGAGATAATATATACACCTTTTACTTCTTCTAAATATTTTTATAACATTTCCTAAACTCATTTTTATCAGATCAGAATGACCATTTAATATATTAGGATTAAGGTTAATCGCTTTTTTACGATCTTCAATCCATTTTTCTGCTATTCTACGAGGGTTAAATGTTTTGCTTTCAATGAAAACTAGATAGACTTTTCTGTTAGTTCTAATTCCAGCTCGATAACGAATAGTGCCATCGGTAAGACTTCTTTGTCTAATTGAACCCATAATTATTTACGCCATTCCTACTTTATTAATTATGGCGTAAATATTGGCGTAATAAACTTATTATTCACATAGGTTTTCACATGTTCAAAACTAAACTTGCATCTCATGTAAGATCTTGTTTAGAAAGTAAATTTTTGCAAACTCATAATTGTTAAAGTAATTCACATAAAGTTAGGTAAACTATGCTGCAATGGTTTGAAAAGTTAGTAGATCCATATCCGTCGAAAGGTTTAAACGAACCATTACCCACTAAGTTCTTTCCATTTGTTTGGCAAGCTGCGACTGGTGTTAAGCGTTATTTATTGATTTTAATATTATTCACTGCTGCAACAGCATCTTTTGAAGCCTTATTCTTTTCACAAATCGGACATTTAGTCGATTGGTTGACTCAGTCAAAACCTCAAGACTTTTTAGTGAATCATCGTGAAAATTTGATCTTTTTAAGCTGTATTTTATTGGCAAATATCTTTTTTGCCAGTATGCAATCTATTATCAGACATCAGATTTTATACAGTAGTTTTCCAATGCGTTTGCGTTGGAGATTTCATAATCTTATGTTACGCCAAGGCTTAGACTTCTTTCATAATGACTTTGCAGGTCGTTTATCTGCAAAAGTTATGCAGACAGCGCTAGCAGTACGTGAGTTTTGGGTGATTTTAGGCGATATGGTGACTTATGTTGTCATCTACTTCATCACCATCAGTATAGTATTGGGCTCAATTTCCCCTATTCTATTGATTCCACTTTTATTGTGGTTGGCACTGTTTGTGAGTGCAGCATTATTTTACATTCCCAGATTAGGACGAATATCTAAAGAACAAGCCGATGCGCGTGCGGTGATGACCGGACGAGTAACAGATGCCTACACGAATATTCAGACAGTGAAACTTTTTGCCCATGCTGGCCGTGAAAGTCAATATGCAAAAGAATCAATGAAAGAATTTATGCGTACTGTGTTCAAACAAATGCGTTTAGGCACTGCATACGAACTTTGCATCAATTTGCTGACCGCCGTTTTATTCTTTGGAGTTCTAGGTACTGCTGTTTGGTTATGGTTACAGGGGCAAGCCGCGATTGGTGTCATTGCGGCAACAACAGCCATGATTCTTAAACTCAATAGTATGGCTGAATTTATGATGTGGCAAACCTCTGCCCTGTTTGAAAATGTCGGAACAATTCAAGATGGTATGCAAACCTTAGGCCGTCAGATCAATATCCAAGACAAAGAAGATGCCAAACCACTTGTTGTGACTGAAGGCAATATTAAATTTAGTGATGTCACATTTGCCTATAATAGCAAAAAAGTAATTGATCACTTCAACTTAAACATTCAACCTGGCGAGAAAATTGGTATTGTTGGACGTTCTGGTGCGGGAAAATCCACCTTAATTCAATTACTTCTACATTTTTATACCATTAATGAGGGAAAAATTACCATTGATAGTCAAAATATTGAGGAAGTCACTCAAGACAGTTTAAGAAAAAATATCGCGCTTGTTACCCAAGATACCTCGTTGCTACATCGTACAGTTGCGGAAAATATCAAATATGGTCGTCCTGATGCGACTGATGAAGAAATGTATGAAGCAGTAAGAAAAGCCAAAGCAGATGAGTTTATTCCACAACTTTCAGATTTAAGAGGTCGTACTGGCTATGATGCTTATGTTGGTGAGCGTGGAGTAAAACTGTCGGGTGGTCAACGTCAGCGTATTGCCATTGCACGTGTATTTTTAAAAGATGCGCCAATTTTAATCTTAGATGAAGCAACTAGTGCCTTAGACTCCGAAGTTGAAGCTGCAATTCAATCAAGCTTAGATGAGTTAATGCAAAAGAAAACCGTGATCGCAATTGCCCATCGTCTTTCAACCATTGCACAAATGGATCGTTTGATTGTGCTAGATCAAGGTCAAATTGCAGAACAAGGCACCCATGAAGAGCTTATTGCACAAAATGGTATTTATGCGCATTTATGGCATAGGCAGACGGGTGGTTTTTTAGTTGAACCTGAACAGAAAACCACTGAAGATGAAGACTCAACAGTCAGCGCTTCATAAATAAAGCGTTTAAATAGCCAAATTATAAAAACCACGTTAAAAATAGCGTGGTTTTTTATTGCGTCTATTCTATTGATTAAGCATACATCATAGCCTTATTTGGATATATTTTAGCTACAACATGCAGTTCAATGATTATATTTTTAGAATCAAGAATTAATCGGCTTGACGAGGCAACAGAATTGATTATTTTGATATGATTAAGTACCCTCCATCATTTGTACTCAAATTATTACTTATGTTATTGCAATATTTAAACTAGTATATAAAAACAGTACTCTTGAGCTTTCCGCTTACTTATCCAGATAAAACAACAACTTTTCCGTATAAATCAAAAACAAAAAAGCTGCCTTATATAAAGACAGCTTCTTATTTAAATCTAGCCAATCAACGCTATTTTAAATGATTAATACCAGTTCATTAATGAAACACCTAGTCCAACATAGGTCGCACGGTGATTATAATCAATCAAACTTTCGCCATATCCATCAAACAATTGAAAATGACCACGTAACTTCCCTTTAATAGGGAACGCCCAATCAAACTGCACTGCACCATGTGAATCATCCCCACCTTTTAAAGAATGACGTAGCATCAAAGAAAAATCATTGTCATTCCAACGATAGAATGCGGTTAAATCACCACGACCAATATAATTTTTAATATCAGGATTATTGTCATCCTGAAAATCTTCTTCAATGCGATACCACGGACGCACCATCAAAGCAAAATTATCTTTTTCAAATCCAAGATTTAAAATTACTCGATTCCAGCTACGTGAAAGTGGATCAGAACGTCCATTTGACTGATGATTCAACGTCAAACCTAATAAACGTCCATTTAAACCCAATAAATTATAATTGGTTCGAAAAATTAAACTTGCTTCAGGCTCGTAATTTGTTTCACGAAATGGACGGGACTCTTCACTGTTGTAAACTTGCCAACGAGAAGATTGTGTATATCCTACCCAAACATCACCATTATTTCCAAACACGTTTTCAGCAGCTTTGGTTTTTAAAGAAATCTGGAATTTTGCTTCCATAGACTTTAAATTTTGATCTTCTTCCACTGTATTTTGGGGGTTTGGGCTCTGTGGAAATTCATTTTTCTTACTGGTCCAAAATGCAGGAAGTAAATATACAGGTTGATTCGCCCGAATATTCCATGTACCTAACTTACTATCTTCTGAAAGCTCCCAACGTCGATCAAGTAATGAGGTGTTGGGATCAATTTTATCACCATGAATTGCAAATAAATTTTCAGCTGTCTGGGTAATTTTGTCTTTTAGTGTTTCAGGTTCAACATTGGCTTTTTGAATATCTAAGGCAGCACGTTGCTCTGACACCAAAACTTGCGGAGCAACCGCAGGCGTTTTAAATATTTTATCGTAACAAGCCAAACGGTCAGCGTTAGATTCGAGTGCAACACAGGCTTGTGTACTTGCAGGATTTACTTGTGCAGTATCATCTGCGTGTACAATGGTCACCAAACCAAAACTGAGCATCATTAAGATGCTCAGATTTAATGGTGTACGTTCAAAATTTTTGAACGACATAGAATTCTCCAGAAAGAATTTATAGGGTTAATTTACTTTCTTAATTTCAAAACCTAATTGTTCCAACACGTCTTTTTTTACAACTGGAGCGACTACAGCTCTTACAGGCTTTTGCTCAAGTAAATAAGTTTGTGTGACACGCTTAAGGTCATCAATAGTAACGTTTAATAAGCGTTCGCGTAATTGCTTTCTAAACGCAGGTGTCCGTCCATGAAGCAATGCATAACATGCAGTAATGGCCTCACCTGCTGGTGATCCAGGTTTATCCATACTCGAAACTAGACCAAGAATTGCTTCTTCAAGTTGATAATCATGCTGCTCTTTATGTAATAACCAATCTAGACTTGCCTCAAAGTCTTGGAATGTTTCTGCAAGGCGCGGATCTCGATAACTATAGAATCTGAACGAGCAAGCATTGCCGTCATAGCTTGCACCACCACCATATGCTCCGCCTTTTTCTCTAATGGCACTATGTAGGAAACCATTCCGTAAATAGCCTGCAAGTACCATTAACGGCGCAGCATCTGGATGTGCAACATCTACAGCTTGGTAAGCAGAAGCACAAAATTGAACATTGGCTTGAATTAACCATGCTTGATCTGCATCGCTCTCATCCATAGCCACTTGAGTTAAATAAACAGGAGATTGATCAACCGTAAGCTTATCCCAAACAGTTTGAACCTCTTCAACTAAACGCTCTGAATGATGCTCTTCACACACCAATAAAAATTGTTTTGGTGCAAGCATTAAACCTTTATGAATTGATTTTAACTCATCTATAAACGCATCATATGCCGCATCATCTTTTTCAATTTTTGCAATCAAATCACCTAGCCAATTCAATGCGCCTAGGCCTGTATTGTCATAATCGCGTTTTGCTAACGCACTCATATGACGTGAGGCAATTTGCATCGCATAACTATGGCCAGAACCAGATAAACGAGAAGCCCAACGGGTTTTACGTTGTTGTAAAAGTTCGATAATGCGATCTTTTTCATCAAAACGTAACTGCTCAAAAGCCAGTTTAAGCAACTGAATGGCATCAAATTTATCAGTTAAAGATTTAGTTGTTAAAGTCAACCATGCACTGATTTGACCTTTGTCATCGGTTTTAGAACGAAGCGAAGCGCCCATTCCCAAGCCGCCACTGACAGCAGTCTGTAACTGTTGAAGTTCAAGATAATCATATTCGCCCGCCCCCACTTCTCCCATGAGAACAGACAGTAAGTTGAAATAAGGCGATTTTACAATTTGATCTGGAATTTGAATCAATACTTGTTGGTAGTAAATTCCGTTTGTACCTGCATGGTACAGATGTAATGGTGTATCTACCCCATTGCAAATCACTTCACGCAATTGACCTTGAACAATGGCCAATTCAGCAGGAATATCCTCCAAACCGACTTTAGGCAATAAGCTCAAATCATCTGGTGTTTCTTGACGGATTTTTAAAGCTTCTGTCTGAGCAATAATTTCAGCTTTATCTGCTTCAGACAAAGCCTCACCAATTTTCGCTAAACGTGATTTTTCATCTTCTGCTTCTTGAGCAGATTTATTTGCATCTGGAACTAAAGTCATTTGTACACGATGTGGATTATCCAATAAATGAACTTGAATCAAATTAGATAACCACATCGGATCTTTGAGTTCTTCTTTTACTTCTGCAATGGCAGTATCTACATCCCAGGCATGGATTGGATCATTATGATGAATTGCATTACCCAAACCATTGAGGATCAGCGTTAAACCATACGGTGTACCATCACCACTGATTTCACGTTGATGTAATTCAATTTGGTGCAAAATTGCATCAACCATTTCTTTATCAATAGGCTTTGAAGCAACATCTTGAAGAATATTGAGTACACCATTTTTAAATTCTTCAGTATGCTCAGGGTTTGAACCTTGAACACCACAATAGAACGTCATTTCATAGTTTGAATCATCTACACCCATGATTGGACCCGTAGACTGCGCATAACCACATGTTTCTAAATAATGGCGCAATGGCGAAGCTGAATTTTCTAAAAGAATCCCTTCAACTAAACGCATACCCAAGCGAAGTTTAACATCACTGGTCTTCGGCAATAACCAAGACAAAATATGGTACGTCTTGTCTTTTAAATCTTCTGCATCAACAGCATAGGTTTCTTGTACTTCAATTGGTGCTGTGAGGCGCTGCTCTTCTTTAGAGTAAATCGTTTCACCTTTACTGAATTTGGACAGCGCCAACTTTTCAAATTGTTCTTGCAATTTATAAGCAGGCTCATCACCAAAGGTCATAAATACAGCATTACTTGGGTGATAATGTGATTTATAAAACGCTACTAACTCTTCATAAGTTAAGTCTGGAATATCCTTTGGATCACCACCAGAATTATAATGATAAGTTGTTTTCGGGAACAAATGATGTGCAAGCTGATGATAAAGCTGGTCTGAAGGCGAACTCATCGCTCCCTTCATTTCATTAAATACCACGCCTTTATAAACAGGTTCACCATTTTCAAGCTCAATACGAATACCTTCTTGAGCAAAGTCCAATGGATTTAAATTGGCAGCAAAAGCAGCATCTAAATAGACTTCCAATAAGTTCTGGAAATCCTTTTTATTTTGTGTTGCAAATGGATAAGCCGTCCAATCTGCTGCCGTAAATGCGTTCATAAATGTGTTTAATGAACGACGAATCATCAAAAAGAATGGATCACGTACAGGAAATTTCTCTGAACCACATAACGCTGTATGTTCAAGAATATGCGCCTCACCTTTGGAATCCATCGGTTGAGTACGAAAAGCAACTAGAAACACATTTTCGTCATGATCTGTTGCTAAATGGTAGTGCATTGCACCAGTCACTTTATGTTTATATTCAGACACTAAAATGTCTAAAGCTTCTACATGGTGTTGACGTACCAGCTGAAACGCAGGATGAACAGTTTGAGATAAGGTTTCAGTGACATCTACAGTCATGCGATCTCCAATATTAAATATTTATCTATACGTTTAAGTATAACCGAAACTTAAATAAATGCGATTCATTCCTAAAACTAATTCTTAGTAAATCAATCAGAATTAATCGCGACTTACTGTCAAAATATCAAGAATGAGCAATGGGATAAATAAAAAAAGTGATGATCAAAAGATTCGATCATCACTGTAAAACTTCACTTTTTTTACTCAATATTTTTAAATTAGTGATGCTTATGTTTTTTCTGTATCCCAACGCTGAGCAATAAAAATACAGATCAAAATTACACTCAACAATACAGCTGATGCTATGAAGTGACTCAGGGCTAATCCACCATGATCAATTGGTTTATCTAGAAAATCACCAACCACAGCACCTAATGGTCGAGTAAGCACAAATGCGCTCCAGAACAAAATAACTCTGGATATTTTTGTAAATAAATACAAAGTGATGACGATTAAAATCAATACCACATATAACACAATCCCACCGCTATAACCCAGTCCTGCTGTATCTGATGACCAATCTCCCAATGCTGTACCTAAAGTTTGCGAAAAGGTAATGGTTAACCAATAGAACAGTTCTGCTCGGGGCTGATTAATATGTGGTGAAATTGTTCCTTCAACCTTATACCAAGCAGATAAAGTCAACAATACCAAACTGAGTAATAACGTACTTCCACCGAAATAGCCAATACCCAGTGAGCGATCGACAAAGTCTGCTAATGTGGTCCCCACTGTCGTACTTGCAATAATGGTAAACCAATATAAATAGGGGTGAAAAGCCTTAGCCCGAATTTGAAAATAGACAAAAGCGATAAAGATAAAAGCAAAGATAAAGGTTCCTAGCAAATACCCTAAATTAAGCGACATTGACACAGCATCACCGGCCGTTTCACCAAAAGTGGTTGCAAAGATTTTGGTGATCCAAAATAGTAATGTGACTTGCGGAACTTTTGCAATCAGCACATCTAAATCATTTTGCTTCATTTCACATATTCAGCAATTATGCGTTAAAAGCTATAGTCTATACTTCGACTTAAAATAGAATTAAAATGTGAAAAAAGTCACTTAACCCTCTTAAAGACTCAGTAAGATTTGTATTTAGTACTTATCATGACTTTACAAAAACTGATTAAATATGGCTTATCTATGTTTAGGTTTTTGTAGAAAAGAATTACTTAGGCTATTTTTAGTATGTTTACCAAGAAAACTATTTTTGGAGATCAATACAAATTCGTCTCCAAAAATAAAGATGACCTTAAAGCCTATCTTTGTAATCCAGCAGCATTTTCAAATTATGTTGTTGCGTAACATTACAGATTAGAGACCAAAGGATTTCCAAATTCACTAAATTAAATATTTAAAGTAATTATAATTTGGGTGATTTGAGACAAAAACATAATTTTGCTTTTGGTAAAATGGCGCTGCATCTTTTTCACTATTTAAGCACAATGCAGAAAAATTGGGTTTTGCTCTTTTTTCAAGTTCAAGCAATAAACTTTTACCTAATCCATTTTTGCGGTATTCAGGCAATACATAAAAACGACGTACCCGACCAATTTTATGCTGAGTTTCAGGGTTATGCTTTGTATCACCATCTTCACTGATTTGAATATTTAAACCACCGCATGCAACCAGTTTATCTCCATCAAACGCAACCAATAAAAATTCACCATGTCGATTAAATTTATTGGTTCCTTTCTGAAATTCATCAACCAACCGTTGAATAAAATGAAACCCTTCTTTCTCAGCAACTATAGCTAAATCTTGAATTTGCGCAGGCAATTGATCTACCTGTTGAATTAAAATATTCACTCAACCTCCAATATGTTTAGGGTCTGTAGACAGTTTTAACTTTATGCCTATGTTTATTTCCAAACAAAACCTAACCTAGCAATCTAATTTAATCACGCACATTGATAAAAACAATGGCTTAAATGAAGCAAAAATCATCTCAAAAACAGTTTTGTTCAGCACACAAGCAGATTATAAAACTCCAACAAACCATATTTGACAAATGTAATTGAATTTTTTTCAACAAACTACTGTAAAGCTGAGCATTCGTGTAAACTTTATGTTTTTAACATTGATGTGATGAAGAACATGGCTACAGTTGACCTTTTTGCAATTGGTAACGCGCTCATTGACCAAGAATTTAAAGTATCAGATCACTTTTTAGCTGAACAAAATTTGCAAAAAGGCACCATGCAACTCGCAGATGGTGAGTCCCAAACTCAGCTATACAATAATTTAAAAGCTAGCCAAAATTATAAAGGTCAAGCATCTGGTGGTTCAGCTGCCAATACAACAGTGGCATTTAGTGCATTAGGTTCTTCAGCATTTTATGCCTGTCGTGTTGGAAATGATGATCTAGGCACAATTTATCTCGATGGTTTAAATGAAGCAGGCATCAAAACTTCTAAAAAATCCATCAGTGAAGGCGTTACGGGCACCTGTATGGTTTTAGTCAGTGGGGACTCAGAACGCACGATGCAGACTTATCTCGGTATTACTGCTGAGCTTTCAGATCTACAAATGGATTTTGAACCTTTAAAGACAGCACAATGGTTATATATCGAAGGTTATTTGTCTACAAGTGATTCAGCACGAGCTGCAGTAAATCAAGCACGTCAAATTGCACGTGATCACAAGGTTAAAATCGCATTAACTCTATCAGACCCAGCTATGGTGCAATATGCACGTCAAGGTTTAAATGAATTAATCGATGATGGTGTAGATCTAATTTTCTGTAATGAACAAGAAGCTATGATGTATACAGAAACTGACTCTGTAGAAGCTGCGCTCAATAAGTTAAAAATGCTAAGTACTGATGTGGTCATCACCTTGAGTGAAAAAGGTGCATTGGTCGCAGATCAAAAACAACATTTTTATGTTCAAGGTCGTAAAGTAAATGCAGTCGATGCAAATGGCGCTGGTGATGCATTCTCAGGTGCTTTCTTATATGCTTTAAATAATGGTGAAAATTTACAAACTGCGGCACAACTTGCTATTCTTATTTCTAGTGAAGTGGTGTCTAAATTTGGGCCACGTCTAGACGTTGCAGAATACGCAAATCTACTCGAAACGTTCAAAAAGGAATGTGCATAAATGTCTGAAAAAATTGCAATGACCGATGAAATTGAAGAGCGTAAGGCACGTGCGTTTGACACAATGACAGGTGATACAATTTTTATCACTCAACGTGATGGTGCATTTTATGCCTATCAAAACGTCTGTCCACACCTACAAACTGAGTTAGAATTTCTTGAAAATCAGTTTTTAGACCAAGATGGCGAATATATTCAATGCTCTACACATGGTGCTTTGTTTGAAGTTGAAACAGGTGAATGTATTTCAGGACCATGTCTGGGTGATAAACTTGAAAAAGTAAATATTTCAGTCCATTCAGATGGTGGTATTTACATCGAGGACGAATAAGATTGGAAACTGCCATGCTTGGATTTTTATTTGAACATGAATTAATGCCCTTTCACCTCAGTGTCTTGGCTTTAATTCTGCTGAGTATGGCAGAAACTTTTGGCTACTATATCGGCTTACGGCCAAGTACCTTTCTGAAAAAAATTTCACCAGATTGGCTCATCGAATCCCCCTTACTACAAGTTAAATTTTCCAAAGTTCTTATTTTCGTTTTTTTATTATTGAATTTTAGTTTTGCAGGCTATTTTTTACAGCTATCTATCTTTGCCAGCAAACAAGTTTTTGCCGCTTGGTATTATGTGGTTTTACCCGCATTGGTGATTGCAATCTTCTTTACCGTGTTTATGATTCATTGTTTGGATCAGGTGATAAAACCTAAAGTTGCATTGAATCAAGTTGACTTGCTTGGACGATTAGCTACTGTTTCTAGTGGTAATGCACGCCCAGGTTTTTCAGCTCAAGCACGAGTACGTGATGAAAATGGACAGCTTCACTATATCCAAGTCGAACCAGAATTTGGTGAATTAGAATTTCAATCTCAAATTATCTTAATACGTTTTAGAAAATCCCATTATATTGCGAAGAAGATTTCAATTTCAAATCATCTATTTAGTTCAGACCAATATTAATTCATAATTTGTTCATTTAAGTCAACATTCTTTTGTGCGACGTATTCGTACAATTACTCACTATATTTTTATATCTTGTTCTCCCCCATAAACTTTAATAAAATAATAACTTTACATCAAGAAATGAAGCAGAATTTAATGCAATAGTCTAAGCGAAAACTAAACTTAATCAGCAATAATTTCAGAGATCTATAGCTAAATTTAAACATGTTCTACGAGATGAAAACCACCCTTCACACTGATAGCTCCACTTTATAACCCACTAAATATTGCATAACATCCCCCCTAATTTACGACATCGCAAAAATTAGAATTTACTCTTTAGAATAAACATGAAACCACAATCCGATATTTTACTCTTTCATCTTTTACATGAGCCAATGGGGCTCTTACTTTAAGTAAAATTCTAGTAAAAGGTCTATTATTTACTAAAACATAAAATCGTACTTGTGTAAGAATTCAAGTGGTTGATTTATTTTACAGCACAATTATAAAAATTTAAAACCAACTCTTTTAATCAGATTAATTTTTAAAGAAAAAACTAAATCAAACTAATTTAGTTGGTTTAATAAAATCTAAACAATACCATTCTAGTTGGTTTTATTTTTATTAATTCTAAGTGTTTTGATCAACTTTAAAATCAATAAAATTTAGTATATTTTTTAACAAAGTAAATTTTTAACTACTTGTTTAATATAAATTTAATAATATATTTTTATTTTAACTGTTTTATCTATTTATTTCTTGTTGCGTTTTGTTTAATAATATAAGCATATTTAAATAATAGGCTTAACGCATGAGCTTAAAACCTAACGATTTAAACCGTCGGCTTGTCAGAGAAATTGCAGTCATATTAATAATTAAGATTGCTCTTCTAATGACGATCAAACATATCTGGTTTGATGCTCCGACTATTCCTAAAGATTTTGATAACCAAGTTGCTGAGCGTATTGCTGGCAGTCCTTCCCAAATCAAGGAGACACGTTGATGATTTCTGAAAGCGTGGTCGATCTTTCGCGGTTCCAATTTGCAATGACCGCGATGTATCACTTTATATTTGTACCACTTACTCTAGGTCTGGCTTTTATTCTTGCCATTATGGAAACCACTTATGTGATTTCTGGTAAAGAAATTTATAAAGACATGACCAAATTCTGGGGCAAACTTTTTGGTATTAACTTTGCTTTAGGTGTAACCACTGGTCTGACGATGGAATTCCAGTTTGGTACAAACTGGGCGTACTACTCTCACTATGTGGGTGATATTTTTGGTGCGCCACTTGCCATTGAAGGATTGATGGCATTCTTTCTAGAATCAACTTTTATTGGTTTATTCTTCTTTGGCTGGGATCGCCTTTCAAAAGTTCAACATTTAAGTGTGACATGGCTAGTTGCGCTGGGTTCGAATTTATCCGCATTATGGATTTTAGTTGCCAATGGTTGGATGCAAAATCCTGTCGGTTCAGAATTTAATTTTGAAACCATGCGTATGGAACTTGTCGATTTTGGTGCTTTGATTTTTAACCCAGTTGCTCAAGTGAAATTTGTTCATACGGTGTCTGCAGGTTATGTGACTGGTGCAATCTTTGTTCTTGCCATTTCGAGTTATTACTTATTGAAAAAACGTGATTTACCATTTGCGCGTCGCTCTTTCGCCATCGCTGCAATCTTTGGTTTAGCATCTACACTTTCAGTAATCTTACTAGGTGACGAATCTGGTTATGAGCTTGGTGACGTTCAAAAAACTAAGTTGGCAGCAATTGAGTCTGAGTGGGAAACACATCCTGCGCCTGCGCCATTTACTTTATTTGGTATTCCAAATCAGGAAGAACAACGTACTGACTACGCTATAAAAATCCCGTATGCAATGGGTATTATTGCCACACGTTCACTCGATAAAGAAGTCACAGGTCTTAAAGATTTGATGGTTCAGCATGAGGCCCGTATCCGTAATGGTATGGTCGCATATAGCGAACTCGAAAAACTTCGTGCTGGTGACCGTTCGCCTGAACTTATGGCATCGTTCAAAGAAAACCAAAAAGATTTAGGTTATGGCTTACTTCTCAAAAAGTATACTGAAAATGTAACGGATGCTTCTGAAGCACATATTCAAGCAGCAACAAAAGATACGATTCCAAATGTAACTGCATTGTTCTTCTCTTTCCGTGCAATGGTCGCTTCTGGTTTCTTGATGCTACTCCTGTTTATTCTTGCAACATTTGCTGTGGCAAAACGTAATGCAGAAAATAAACCGTGGTTACTTAAATTTGCATTGTTTGCACTGCCATTACCTTGGATTGCAGCACAAACAGGTTGGTATGTGGCTGAAGGTGGTCGTCAACCATGGACCATTGGTGAAGTGTTGCCTACACATCTGTCTGCATCAAGTTTAAGCACTGGCGATGTATGGGGATCAATCATTGCATTAGCCGCGTTCTATACGGTGTTATTGATTATTGAAATGTATTTAATGATCAAATTCTCACGTTTAGGACCAAGTTCTTTACATACAGGCAAATATCACTTCGAGAAACTTGAAGCTCAGCAAGCTCAAACTGGGGAGAATCAATCATGATCGAATATGAACTTCTCAAAATTATCTGGTGGGTTTTAGTCGGTGTTCTACTGATTGGCTTTGCCCTGACAGATGGTTTCGATATGGGCTCAATGGCACTCATGCCATTTGTAGGTAAAACTGATGATGAACGCCGTGCAGCAATCAATACCATTGCACCGCATTGGGAAGGCAACCAAGTTTGGTTCGTGACTGCGGGTGGTGCACTATTTGCTGCTTGGCCTATGGTTTATGCAACGGCCTTCTCAGGTATGTACTGGGCGCTCTTGCTGGTCTTATTTGCACTCTTCCTTAGACCTGTTGGCTTTGACTATCGCTCTAAACTTCAAAATACTCAATGGCGTAATTCTTGGGATTGGGGCTTATGTATCGGTGGAGCTGTACCTGCGCTGGTTTTCGGTGTTGCATTTGGTAATATGTTCTTAGGCGTACCGTTTACTTTAGATGAGACTGTACGTTCAACTTATACAGGTAGCTTCTTTGCCCTACTCAATCCATTTGCCTTGGTTTGCGGTATAGTAAGCTTGTCGATGCTGTGTGCACATGGTGGCGCATGGTTAATGCTGCGTACAGATGGTGTATTACGTCAACGTTCTGCTAAAGCCACACAATTGATGGGCATTCTCTTCTTAGTTACCTTCTTGGGCGTTGGTGCTTGGTTATATTTTGGTGGCATCGAAGGATATACTTTGGTACAACCATTTAATACCAATGCTGTTGCTAATCCGCTTGCGAAAGAAGTATTAACAACGGGTAACCATGGTTGGATGAATAACTATTCAATTTACCCGATCACCATGCTTGCACCTATTTCTGCAATCCTTGGTGCAATCCTGATTATCTTTGGTGCTGGTAAAAACAAAGCTGGCGTGAGCTTTACAGGTTCTACCTTAGCAGTGACTGGTTCAATTTTAACTGCTGGTTTTGCACTATTCCCATTCTTAATGCCATCGAGTATCAACCCAACTGTAAGTTTAACCATGTGGGATGCGGTTTCGAGTAAGAATACATTAACAGTAATGACTGTGGTTGCTTCTATATTTGTGCCAATTATTTTAATCTATACCACATGGTGTTATTACAAAATGTGGGGCGTTATCACCAACAAACATGTTCAAGATAACTCACACAGCCTGTACTAAGGCTGTGTCTAAGCAAATAGGAGAATATTTATGTGGTATTTCGCTTGGATTCTTGGGATCTTGATGGCGTGTTTTGCAGGTGTGTTAAGCGCACTCTATATTGAACATCATCAAGATTTGGATGAGGAATAAACCATGACAGAGATCGCAATGACAACAAAAGAAAGAAAGCCGAATAAGTTTGCAATGGCCATTTCGTTTTTGATGGCATTGCCTCTTGCTGCGGTATTATTGATTCACCCTGGCGCAATGCTTGATGCCAATGGTCATTATAACCATAGTGCGCTCATGATGGTGATGATTGGTATTTCAGGTGGCTTTATACATGGGGTAGGATTTCTACCACAGTTTTGGTTATGGAAATGGTTATTTAGCCCCTATGTTGCATGGCCACTCATGCTATGGGGCTATTACACTTGGTTCTTGAGCTAAATCCAAAATTTAAAACAATAAGACCCTGATTTATTTAGGGTTTTATTTTAATTAGATGAAACGCTACTTTTAACACTCTTTCTCATTTCGATTAAATGCAAATCTACAATAGGTAGGCCTACATTTGCAGTTAAAGGATAATCCGCCACTTCACCCGTTTGAACATAGCCACGGCGCTGATAATAAGCAATCAATTCATAACGTACACTTAAAACCCACATAACGAAATGCGTAAAATGGCAAGGGTTGGATAGAACTTTGTCATGCACATACCGTTCAGCAAAATCTAAAACGTATTTGCCAATACCTTGATTCTGTAATTGAGCTGCAATACAAAATGTGCCGATTTCCACATCATGCTGGGTAAAAGTCAGACCAATACATGCGACAATTTGCTCCTCCAATTCAGCAACAAATAACTGAAAATTATCCTGAGTCAATGCTTGTTCTAATTGCTTGGCATTGATACGATCACCCGCGACAATTTCTGATTCACTTGTCCAACTACGACCTTCTTGCTGCCGATAGGCAGAATTAATCAGATCAACTAAATGTGTAATGTCAGATATTCGTACTGTTCTAAAATTAAGCTGATATTTTATCAAGTTTTATTTCTGTCATATTAAAGCTGAGTAAAGTACTTTATAAAACGAAAATGGTAGCGAGAAAAGCCTTATTCTCACTCCATTCCGTCTTACCCATAAAATAATTTATAATCATCAAGATGATGAATATTATATCAATCAAACCATTTATGCTTTTGCACTATTTAATCATATCTGGTGTGTCTATCATGTGGCGACATCAATGTCGCCCATTATCTGTGAAAATGCGGGGGGTATTGCACGTCCCCCCTCGCCAAACAAACGCAAAACAAAGTACAGTTTTGTTTGTAGCACAAGATTGGTATTTCCCTACAAAAGTGAGACATTGCCTACACAAAGATATTTAAATTTTCAAGAAAAGATGGGGAAGTGCAAACTCCACAGAACTATAAACTAACTTTTATAAAATTGTATTATTCAGTTAAATACAAAAAAAGACCATCGAAATGGTCTTTCACATGTACTCAAAATTATTGCTCAGCTAACCAAGTCATAAACTTCTGACGTTCCGCCTTACTTGCATTTTGCCAGATTTGAATCAATTGGCGATCTGCTGGATTGGCATCACTTAAGGCTTGAGTGGTCTTAGTAACTGTGGTTGCTGCTGGTGACTGGCTTGTCGTTGTTGCATATACAGCCGCTGGTTGATTTACTGGCGCTTTCTTACTTGAAGTTAAATCAATCACTTTGCCAAATAACCCAGAACCTAACCAAGGCTTCGCTTCAGTATTTACACCAGTCTGTTGTACCACGAGGCGATTTTTATTGTCATAAATCGCAATCGTTGGTTGTTCTGAATACTTTTTTGCATCTTCAAAACGCTGAGGCGGATTCACTAAAGCAATTTTATAAGTTTGACCATCTTTTAAATCTGGCGCTGTCACTGTGACTACACCCGATTTTAAAATATCGTGTTCACCATTTAAATGTTCAAAATATTGCTGGTAACGAACACTTACTGCAACTTGACCTGCATCGACTTTATATTCATTCTTTTTACGGATTAAACCTGAATTCACTTCTTGATCGTTCACCGCCAATACTACAATTTCTTCTGGCGCAGATAAGGTGACTGCTGCAAAAACTGATCCGCTTAGCATTAAAGCTAATGCAGCAACGCCGTATTTAAATGCCATATTGCTCTACTCTTATGTCAAAAATATGTAAAATTTATTGCACTATGCAATGTCGTGATGACAGTTTTATGACAATGGTGATTTGTTCTAATTTTTATAATGAAAATATTTTCATTTTACTTATCACATAATTTCTCATTTACTGGAATAAAATCATTCATCTGCTTGTCCTGAAATCACATTTTAAAATTATTTCTTCTTATCTAAAACAAGATCCTTTGAATAGCACACATTCAGAATAAGCATAACTCTAAAAACAAATTAAAAGGATGTTCCCCATGAATAAGAAAACCATATCCTGATTTAAAGCAATAATAACGAGATATATCATTATTATTACAGCTGTTTGTCGTAGCTTATGCCACACAAACTATATATAGTAGCAACCGGTTACGCCACTCAAGCTAACCCTGTACAACGCTCAAAAAATACCCGTAGCAAAATTGGCCACAGTTAGGCAATTAGCTATAAATACATATAGTCATCACTAATCAAAATAAAAAATAGTGCTAGCAACCAATGCCTTTATTTTGATGTATTACGATGCACTCAGTCATATAACCTAAAATTCTTCTGGTCAAATCTGAGTGTTTTTTAGTCAATAAGGTCCGTTCTACCTATGAATCAAACTCCTCATTGTCTAATGCTTTGACCCCTCTTTAAATGTCACCAATAGTCAAAACATCATTATTAGAGGGATGAATGTACCGACATTAAAGGCCACCATTGCCCAAGCCAATGATGAATGAATTTAATGGACAAGCCAATGTTATGGCAGATACTGGTGGACTCAGTATCATGCATCAACATTATGATGCGCACAATATCTGACTGGCTATAGACCTACCCTGACACAAGCGTTTCAATTACAAAAATTGCGGATGAAGAAACACTTCGATTAGGCATTTATTCATCAAAATTTAAAAAAATGGCTAAAAATACACCATCAGCTTTGGTATTCATGAACAAGAGAAAAATCCTACAACCGATGTGGGATAAGTCATTAATACGCGATTTTGCTAAACTTAACGATTTTATAGTGTCACTCTGTTTAAAAAATTTAGGCTTACGTGGTGATATCCTTGTGGGCATCAATAAATTTAAATTAATGTTCACCCCTATCTCATTATTCCAGCACCACTCACCGCAACCAATCTGGCCAATGTGCAACATCGTATTGCGATTGTACGTAATGGTTTCAATGTACTGAATAAATGGAAACAAAAGATATTCTTTGTGTCATGGAATCCAACCATCAGTTGCATATTGGCAAGGGTAATGGCTTATAACAACCCTTAGGTGCACGATAAATCCTAAACCGCCACAATGCAAAACATTACACTTTTTTCAAAGCGACTACATTTTGAGCACAGTTCTTGCTTGTTTAATATCGTGTATATCGCACAATAAAAATACTCAACAAAAAATGAGGTGCAACATGATTTTTAAAGACCATATAGTTCGTGTTGAAAACATTAAAACGATGCAAATGCTGGATAAAGCTAAGTTAGATCATCAAGTTATTGCGATGTTTATGACTTGCGAAGGCATTCCCTTAAAAAGCAGTGAAGTGACTGCGCTTTTAAAGGAATATGAAATGCTAGGACAGCACAGAGTTCCAGTTAAAAAAGCCAAGGCATTGCTTCAAGCTAAAATGGAGCATTTTGAGGATTCTGAATTACCGTGTCCTGCTGCTTACTAAGGCATATAACCATTAGGATTATTGTTTAAATCACCTTTTATCGGTAAATAGAATCAATAGATACGTTCTATTTACCGCATTTAAACCATATACAAGCTTCAGTTCTCCAAGGCCCCACATCGTTACTTTTGCAATGGGATTATAAATATTTGCTTTTCAAAATGATAATATAAGTCAGACTGCGCTATTTGTCCTGCAATAATTCTGAATGGTCAATATGTTTTGACGCAACGAAGCGACCAATATAACGGTTCTCAATCGGGTCATTTTGAATATTTTAAGTTCTTTGAGCAAGAAAATACCATAACAGCATTCTACATACGGACCAGAGGGAAAGATTAAAAAATGATCTCATTTAGAAACATCTAAACTTGCACTCAACTGGATTGAATCGTTGAGATTTAGTTTTTTGAATATCATTGAATAACAATACAATGGCTTCAATCATGATCGAATATGTATATTTTATAAAACATTCAATTTAAGCAATCAGCTTTCATCTATATAGATGTGTATAATGAAAAGTCCTTAATAATTTATACATTTATCTATATGCTTCAAATTCTGCAAAAACAGCTGGATGAAAGTACATTTTGCCCGCTTTGTCAGGCAAGTATGTATTATGTTGAAGCTGAAGAATTTGAGAAAGAAGTCAGTTTTCACCAATGTAGCCATTGCAATCATCAAGTTTTTCAAAACAATCAACGTAACTGTCATTGTGAAACATGTCAAAGCAAACGGCGTAAACTGATTAAAGAAACTCGCTTGCAAGAAACCCGTAAGCTAAAGAAAAAAGATAACTTTGAATTAGGTTTAGACCAGCTCAGTTTTTTACATAAATTATTTTTACTGAGTATTTTAGACAATCAGGTGCATGAAAATACCAACCATCAAGAGTTTATTGATTGGGAAGTAATTAAATATCATCCCATTACACCCAATTACTATTTTCAAAGTCAACTTCTCAATCAGCTGATTAAAGATAATGTTTTTGTCGCCAAAGATTTTAGCGATGATGCCCACCAATACTATATCAACGTTCGTTTGGATGGTTATTCTGAACCGAGTATGTTTAGTATTGCAACACAACTACGCCATTGGTTCTATGAGAATCTAAGCCAAGGTATCCCATTTAAAACATCCGATGAAGTGAAAAATGCACTCTATGTTGTGCTGTATCAAGAAATTGTACAGTTTACCCAACATTATTGCCGCACGTGGGGTATCCAGATTTCGGGTAATAAAAACTTCCAAATCTTCTGTTATCACCTACTCGACACATTGGCCGTTGGGCAAATTTTCTATCTTATTCAAACTGCGCTTGAATATTTATATCAAAAAAAGGCGCTACAAGTTCGTAACGAAAACTTTATAAATACCAATATTCTCAAAAAAACAGTACAACAATATAGAGAACGTGCAATTGCAGAAAAATGGGAAACCTCAACCCTGCCACGCCCACCGAATATTCCATTGAGTAGAATGAGTGAAATACTGTTTTATCGGTTTTTAGGCTACGATGAAGGTATCTTCTTTCAACCTGTGTGGAAATCATGGAAAAAGATCGAACCCCGGTTAAATTTCTATTCACAAAAGCGCTGTATGTATTGTGGCTCAAACGAATTGACAGTTGAGTACGATGCACAAAATTATGTGACATTATTTTGTCGCAGTTGCAAACACCAAGACCACTACTTTACTCAGTAAGGAGCATCTATGAATCATCCTGAAAATATTACCCATTCTCAAACGGATCAACTTCATACGCACACTGATGTCATTTTACAAAAAGTTGTGGATGCTTGGACTGAGTTGCAAACTCAACAGCCCTTAGTCCAGTGTATTACCAATAGTGTCGCAGCAAATTATGCTGCCAACGTCTTGTTAGCTGCTGGGGCTTCACCGGCGATGATTGATAACCCATTTGAGGCTGAAAGCTTTGCGTCTATTGCTGCAGCATTAAGTATCAATGTGGGAACGCCTACGTCTGAACAAATGCAGGCCATGCAGATTTCAGCACAAACTGTAACAAGTAAAAATATACCGTGGGTTCTCGACCCTGTTGGTTATGGTGCATTTCTCAAATGGCGCAGTGAAATGGTCGATCAATTGGTTTTGCTTAAACCGAGTATTATTCGTGGCAATGCTTCAGAGATCAGTACACTTGCCGGTAATCAGGTTGAATCCAAAGGTGTAGACAGTACTGTTTCGAGTAATGAAGTCTATTTGCAAGCTTTAGCACTTTTAACCCATACTGAATGTGTTGCAATTTCTGGTGAATCTGACTTTATTCTTTCTAAACAGCTCAATAGCGTGATTCAGGTTAATGGCGGAAGTTTTTTACAGCCTAAAGTTACGGCAACAGGTTGCGCTTTAGGCGCATTAATTGCAGCGTATAGTGCGGTCACAACAGTCACGATCGCAGCAGTCTCTGCACATATCCATTTTGCGATTGCAGGAAAATTAGCTTTTGAAAAAGCCCAATCTGTTGGGAGCTTTAATGTCGCATTTCTAGATGAAATACATCAAATGAGTGCGGATAAAATTTGGCAATATGCTGATATAGAAGTCTTAAGTCTTTAGAGTACAAATATAAACTTGCTTTTAATCATTAAAATTAAGCTTAAACCGATTATGAAACCACATATGTCATTACAAGAAGAGAAATTGTTTTGGGACGCAATAGACCAGTCGAACCACAACAAAGATGCTCACTGGTCTGACTATGATATTGACCAGCATTTACAAGATCTTGTGCAATATTTATCTCAGTTGGATAAACAACAACTGATTATTTTTGAAAAAACACTTCAGCTCAAACTCTCACAACTCTATAGCGCTGAAATCGCAGAACTCTCGACAATTCTAGAATCTGAATTTACGGAAAAAGATGGTATTTTCAATTTTGATGCTTATCTATCAGATGATGGTTTTATTTATTTTAGATGTTGGTTAATCCTCAAAGGCAAGGATTTCTTTGATGACATACAAGAAGATATTCAAAACTTTGTTAGCAGAAAATATAGTTTTGATATAGGCGACACTTGGGCTGAGGGTCTACTCTATGTTGCTGATGAAGCATATAGCGTTCATTATGAAAATGAAGAAGAGTCTGAGATTCGTGATGCAGTATATTTACAACATCCAGAACATCACTATGATTTTGCAGCAGGCAAGATTGAAAGAGATTTACTCAATGGTGTTGAGTTACAAGCACGATATCCAAAACTGGTTAAAGCAATATGCGAACTTAGAAATAAATAAGTAAAAGATTGGGGCTTATCTTTTAAGCCCAATCTGATTATTTTTGCACGAAAACTTTTTTATAAATTTCTCGTGGCATTTCAGCAAACTCTACACAGAGCTGAATTTCTAAACCCTGTGCAGAATAATCTTCAAATGACTGTAAAAATTGCGATAAATTTTCAGTCATTAAATCTTTTTGTGGTTCAGTACGACCACTTAGACCTTGTAAACGTACAAAAATAAATGCCTGCTTACTCTGCTCGCCACTTTCATCCCCAAAGCCAATCAAATAATCCGAAACTGATTGAATACGGGATTTAATATCATGTGCTTGCCCCACTAACCCTGTATCGAACAGTGCATGATTTAAGCCCAACATCAATTTCTTTTTATCTAAATTTTGAATATTGTCAGAATAATCAATAAATATTTGTGGCATGGTATTAACCGTTTGAAAGCACTAGATATTGATAAAAATTATAGCATTAATATATAAAAAAACTGTAAAATTAACGCTAAATTAGCATTTTAGCGCTTAGATTTATGAGAACTATAAAAGAAAAAGCAAGTCGTAAAGGTGTTATTTTTTAGCTTACCTTTAGCTCTACAAATTTACTTCCAAATACTAAATTTTCTAAATGATAGGGAATTCGAGATAAATCAAACACTAATCTATATTTCGTTGATTTTAATCTGTAAATATTACTTTAAGTTTGAATCTTTTTTAAAAGCTAGACATTGGGCTTAAGTTAGCATCTTAATTATTTCAAACATTTTTTACACTACATTGATTATATTTTTCAGCTGTATCAATATTCCACAAGCTAAAACCATTCTCACTTGCTGATTTTAGTTTTAGCATTTGTGGCATATATCCCATAAATGAATCTTAGCTAATTCATATTACGAAGTACTTGGATAATTAAGATTATACCGATTTTAGAGACTCTACATAAATATAGAGTCTCGTTAATTTAAATTCTGGCATGTGTACCATACTTATCGATCATAATTGAACTCGCTTCATTTAAACCACGTACTGTGACGTTGATTCCATTCTTACGAAATTTGCTTACAACAGAATCCAACATCGCAACAGATGTGACATCCCAAATATGGGAGTGAGTCAAATCGATAATGACATTTGAAATTTTCTCATTGAAGTCAAAGCTTTGCATAAATTTTTCAGAAGAGCTAAAGAAAATCTGACCGCTTAAATCATATAAACGTGCTGATTCTTCAAAAGCAGACTTCACCTGAATATCATTTTCTAATTTAATGGCAAGAAATAGCGCTGAAAGCAAAACGCCACTGAGTACACCTAATGCGAGGTTATGAGTAGCCACGACCACTATGACAGTCATGATCATCACAACATTACTACTTTTAGGATTTGCTTTAAAGCTAGTTAGAGAACGCCATTCAAAGGTACTAATAGAGACCATAATCATTACAGCAACCAATGCAGCCATTGGAATCACTTTGAGCCAGTCACTAATAAACACAACAAGAATAAGAAGAAAAATACCTGCTGAGAATGTTGATAGGCGAGTTAAACCGCCAGATTTCACATTAATCATAGATTGACCGATCATTGCGCAACCCGCCATTCCGCCCATAAAACCAGATGCAATATTGGCGATTCCTTGCCCTTTGCATTCCTGATATTTATCACTTGGTGTATCCGTCATTTCATCCACGATCGTCGCTGTCATCATAGATTCAAGTAAACCAACTGCCGCTAATGCGAATGAATACGGCAAGATAATCTTCAATGTTTCAACATTCAAAGGGATGTCTGGAAGTAAAAATATTGGAAGCGTATCAGGCAAAGCCCCCATATCCCCAACTGTTCGCACATCAAATCCAAGACTCATTGCCAATATCGTAATTGCAATAATACACACAAGCGGTGAAGGCAGTATTTTTCCTAATTTTGGAATGAGCGGAAATAAATAAATGATTACCAAACCTAATGCAACCAAAGCATAAACATGCCACGTCACATTCACAAATTCAGGCAACTGAGCCATAAAAATTAAGATAGCTAAAGCATTCACAAAGCCAATCACTACAGATTTAGAAACAAACCGCATTAACTTCGCTAACTTCAAATAGCCTGCAAATATTTGAATCACACCCGTTAAAATTGTTGCAGCAAGTAAATATTCAAGGCCATGCTCTTTTACTAAAGTGACCATAAGCAATGCCATAGCGCCTGTTGCTGCCGAAATCATTGCTGGACGTCCCCCAACAAACGAAATCACGACGGCGATACAAAATGATGCATATAAACCCACTTTTGGATCTACACCAGCAATAATTGAAAAAGCAATAGCTTCGGGGATGAGTGCAAGCCCCACAACAAGTCCAGCAAGCACATCCCCACGGATGTTAGAGAACCATTGTTCTCGGATATTAGATAACATAAATAGCGCCTATTTTTTTGATTTTTTGATAGGCTAGTGATGTGATATACGACACACAAACGACTACACCACATCACTAGACAGTGATGAGTTATTTACAAATTAGAAGAGGTAAATAAACTTAAGGTGGCGTAAGTGTCATAAAAAAGCACTGGTTTTGAAGGAAGTTAAAGTGCGAGTATAGCATCCAAATTTACTACACAGCTATACGATGCTGAAATTCACTTTAATTTTAGAATAAGAATAACCATGAGATGAAACATTTCTGGACTAGGGCGCTTTATGGTTCTTTATCTCATTCAAAGCACGACATCTATTGTATTCTATTGATAGACCTTAACAAAATCATCAATAAACATCTGTGTTAATGCATTCTTTTTCACTTAAAACGATTGAATCATAAGATCTGAGATGCAACAGTAGCATTGATCACCAATTCTAGATTTTCAAAATCATCAAATTGCTCAAACTCAAAATCGATCTTGATTTTCGCAATCACTTTTAGATAACCGTCACGACTTTCAATAAATGCCAATTGGTATAAATCGACAGGATTATGGATACTTTTAATGGTAAAACACCCATTAAATGCATCACATTCATTTTCATCAAAAACCAACGTCAACCCAAGCAAATCTTTTAAAAATGGAGATGGTAGCTCCAACCCTTCAAAAGAAATATTTGAATCTATCAATTCATGCGCATAATAAAATGGGCACAACTGAAAGCTGAGATTATAACTATTAGAATATTTGCATTTAGACAAAATAGCTAAACGTGGACTTAATAACTTTTTCTCAAATTTAGCCATTAATTCATCACTAAAAACATCTATCACTCAACAAATAACAATGCCAAACGTACCTGATCATAGCCCATTTTGGGACTGGTTAAATCAACGATTGGACGCAATTTAATCGCACCATCATCATTAAAATGACTTGGATCTTGACGTTTCTTCAATTTTTTATAGATCACACGAATTTTTTCTACAACTTCTTCACCAGGATTTGCAATCGAGATATCTAAACCTTGCTCTCGATGTAAACGAGCCAAATGATTGATAATCGTCGCAGGAGTTAATCCACGTTCAACCGCAATATCCTGAATCTCATACCCACTCTCGAACAATTCACGTGTTTCATCAAGTGTTGCCGAGGCATAATTGGTTTTACCACTATTACGCGCCAGCTTCTTCTCATTACGTTCAATCTCAGTGGTATTTAAAGTCCCGCCACAATGACGAATAAAAGCATTGTGCTGTGAAGTTAAATCTGAATCTGCATAATGCACTTCGGCTTCATTAGATAACTCTTGAAAACGGCGATCTGCTTTAATTGCAAGACTATCCAGTTCCAATGCCTGATCATTAAAACCTAACAATCTTAAACCCTGAATCGATTTAAGCCGTGATAAAGCCACATAACCCTGACCTTTTTCAAAAGTATGGCTTAAGTTGATTTCCGCAGCTTCCAAGGTCATCCCTTGTGATTTATGAATAGTAATCGCCCAAGCTAATCGTAATGGTACTTGTTGTAGACTGGCGATGGTTTTACCACCTTCATTGTCAACAGACCATGTTTCTGGCGCAACCAATAAGGTTGTACCATCGGTCATTTTGACTTTAGGCAACATTCCCAGTTCATCGTCCTCTTCAAAACCAATAACTTCACCTAAACTACCGTTGATATAACCCATATCGAAGTTATTTTTAACGAACATGACTTTGGCATGTTTTTTAAGCGTCAACTCGTCAGGCGCACGTACAGAAGATTTCAATGTTTCGATCAGCTTTTCATTACCATCTGTGACCGCTACAAATTGATGATCATCCCCTTCAATCGCATTGAGATGCTGAAAGTTGATGCTATCCACATCCATATTGTGGGTATACAAACGCGTGTAGGTATCACCAATGTCTTGATTACGGGTATCTTGTAGCGCTTGAATATGCTGTGGCTGAATATTCTGGGCACGAATCGCATTGAGTACGTCATTCAATGCCGAATCATCTTGACGATGCTGCTCTGTCAGGTAGCAAACACGAAATTTTGCTTCAACCCAAGCGGTTGACATAAAACAAAATTTATCTCGATTTAATTCGCTGTTTTTACCTACTGGTGGCAACTGGAAAAAATCTCCGGCTGCAATCACTTGAATTCCACCGAAAGCATCATCAGATTCTTTAAAATATTTTAAAACTTGATTGACTAAATTTAGCTGCTTGGCATGTAACATTGAAATTTCATCAATGATCAAGACTTGGGCATTTTCTAAATGCTCTTTTAAGTATTTACGCTCTTTCATACGCTTTAAATCATCATCAGTCAGCGTATCTTTGATCCCAATACCTGCCCAAGTATGAATCGTCATACCATTCATATGTGTTGCTGCAATCCCCGTAGATGCTGTAATTGCAACAGGGACTTTGCGTGCTTTTAAATAATTGATGTACTGATTAAGCGTATAGGTTTTTCCTGCACCAGCAGATCCAGTCAAAAAGACATTTTCACCCGCTTTCATAAGTTTGAGTGCAGTTTCTTGTTTCATAACAGCCTTGAATTACCTAAACAGGATGGGACGGCTATAGCCTAACGATTTTTGTATAAAAAGTTAAGCCAAATGCATCACGAAAAGTGAATTAAAGCCAAGCAGCCCACTTAAAAATGATCTGCGTCAAACTATAAGTTTCCCAATTCTTCATTGGGTTGAATACTGCTTTTCCATTTTAAATGCTGATTTACATCATCAATAAAAGCTTGAGCTTTCAATATATAGAACTCATCAGGAATAAGATTATTGGGTAAACGCAATTGATCAAAGACCAAACATCCTAATTTGTAATAACAACCCAAAGTCATTTCCTGCGTCACATCATCAACTTTCGATACATGAAATGCTACATATTCTCGATCTACAATCCGCGCACAATAGGACAATGCCAAACAGTGTTTAAACACCAACGACTCTTGAATAATTCGTTTTAGGCTATTCAGTTCCTCATAGCACCACTCATCAAAATAAATCTTTTGCATTGGTGCAACGCGATCCCAATGATCTACATCTATTTTTTCTTTAAGTGTCGATAAGGTATCAACAAAATAATGATGTTGATGCCAACGCTGTGCTTGCTGATATAAACCAGACCAAGTGACATTTCGCTCTATATCGTGATGATCATTAAATAAATGCATCACATAGTCCAAAACAAAGCTGTCGTATATACTCGGGTTAGATGCACGACCGATCTGCATGTGTTTCAGTTTTTTACGAAAATCATCGACTGTTATATTTTGCTTTTGCAACTGAATAAAGAATTCAGCATGTTGTTGTCGTTGCGGATCAATAAATTTAATCAGTTGTTTGGGCAAGCCCTGAGCAATGTGTTGTACAAACAGCATAAATGCTTGAATGATTCGATTTATCTTAAGGTATATTTTTTTATACATCTGCGGTTGATCTGCTAACATCAACGCAGCAAAATCCAACCATTCTTCGATATATAAATAAGAATGAGAAATCGTTTTCTTATTCGATTTATTTTCAATCTCTGTTTTTAAAAAACTATAACGATTGTTCTTTGGGTTGTTTTGCCATTCATTTGTAATTGCAAAGGAATGGCATTCAATTAAAAATAGCCGTGCTGCAATATTTTTAAAATACTTTAAAACACTTACAGTGACTTCAGGATAAATCTTTGAAGTATCAATCAAACTTAATGCTGTGATTGTGATCCGGACATTGGGGTCCTTTATATGTCGACTAATCCAATCATTGACCTGTTCATCTTGTTTAAATAGCCAATTTGCAGTGCGCTTAAGACTACAAATTGGAATTTGTGGAACTTGATCCTGTTCCCAATATTCAGCATCTTTTTGTAAAAAGTGCTGCTTGCTCAATAAATCCTGATATTGCCAAAAACCGCGTTTCATATATTTTGCATAAGCAAGCATTTGCGGTTGTTGTTGAGCATGTACCGCCAGCAATTGATAACTTGCAAAATACTGGCTGAGTTCTTTTAAGCGTAATGATTCTGGGTGAAAAATCTTTAAAATACGCAAATAATGCGCTGGAATAAACTGATCTAAAGAAAAAATGGCCTGTTGAAATTTGGGTACCAATGACTGAATCGGTAAAAACTCTTGACCCAATACAGAATTAATCAGCACTAAATGCTTAATGTTAATTTCAACACTTAAAGGAATCGCTTTACCATATTTGGCAAAATCAGAAACATAGGCATAATCAAAATATTCATAGTGCAGTAAAATTTGATCAATACGCTCTGCATCTGCTTCACTAATATTATATAAATACTGCTCTACCCGATTTTCACCATCCACCCACTCAAAAACCTGCTCAATCAGCGTTTGGCGGATGATTTGGGCTTTGGTCTTTAAATCAGTTGGATGTATCTCATGATATTTTGTTGTATAAAAATAAATATTTTCTGAGAAATATTGAACAAAACGATTGATATTAATTTTATTTTCTAAACAACGCGGTAACTTTTCAAAATTTAAATCAAAAATTAAACCCTTTTCTTCATCAAAGTAGATATTGAGTAACTGATTTGCCAGACTGAATTTATGCTGCTGTGGATCAAACTGGAAAAAGTTGTGCGCAGTAATCTCGGACAAATAGTCAAATTGATCAAGATAAATCTTATTTAAATTTGCTGAAACCTGAAGTAATTCTTGAGCAGCAAGCTGGTGTCTATCTGGCAGCTGCTCCTGAACTGTCTGCACCATATTTGCCTCAATCCATCTCTTACATATATTGAATTTATTAGGGTCTGTTGACACTTCTTCTATATTTGCGACAACGAGTTTTTTTAGACGATTCGAGGCACGAAATACGAAATTTAGTCAGCTAAATGAGTAGTTCGTAACGACGTAGCGACAAAAAAACTCTAGTCCCGAAGGGTTATGGTTAAAATTATCTCAGTCTGTGTTATGAAACTCGAAAATAGTCTCGCTATTCTCTTCGTTTCATGCCTTGCCTGCTCAATTTTAGCCTACAACGCAAGCCATTTATGAAATGTTAACAGACCCTATTGTAGGCGAACAATTTTACAAAACAAATTGAATTCCAATTATCTTTTGCAAAAGTTTGTTTAAACTGAGCTGTGATCGTGTAACGGGTTTTATCTTTATTGATTCTAATTTATCCATTCTTTATTCATTATTTAAAATCTATTTTAATTATATGTTATTTATTCAATTAAATTTTTATAAAAAAGATCCCCTTACTTTTCAAAAAAACTAAGGGGATCTCTAACGCAACACATTTGAAATTTTCACTAAAATTTAAAATAAATGCATTGCAGGCTTAATTAAGAATGTACAGGCTTTGCCCCCATACGCTCTTCAATCAAGTCATAACACCATTGGAAAATAAAGGTATACACCAAAATACAGGTGGTCATTCCAAAATCCAATAAAATTGCTTGCCACAAAGACATATCCATTGCGTAAGCAACCATTGGAATCGTGGCTAACATCAAACCACCCTCAAAACCAATGGCATGTAAAATACGTACACCAATGGTACGTTTAAGTTTTCTCTTACGTTCAAATTGTTCAAAGAAATGGTTAAACACCATATTCCAAACCACTGAAGTCACGGCCATCGCAACACCTAATACACCAGTAACTTCCATTGGCACTTCAAAAATAAAACTTAATGCAATCGCTATGATCACCAACAGGATGACTTCATAGCTTAATGCATGAATAACCCTTCTTTTGGAAATCATCATTTAAAACTACTCTTTTTTGATTCGATGGATGCATTATATTTTTATAATATTGATCAATCGAGTCAGGTTCTTTCAATTTCATTGAAAGGTCGTATGAATTGGAGTAAATTTAATGATTGAAGAATAAAACAGAATGGCGCCAAACGTATGAATATTAACCAAGAACAACTCACCATCTTTAAAACGGTGATGGAAACAGGTTCATTTTCAGCAGCAGCCCGACAGCTTGGCAAAGTCCCCTCCGCTGTCAGTATGTCTATCGCCAACTTGGAAATAGACTTAAATCTAAAACTCTTTAATCGTGTGGGACGTGAACCAATCCCTACGCCTCAAGCTCAACGCTTATATGAAAAAACTGAACAACTGCTAGTAGAAATGAATCAGTGGAAACAACAAGCGATTGCACTTAGCGAAGGCTTGGAATCCTCATTAAATATCGTGGTGGTTTCTGAATTACTGCATACAGACTGGGCTGAATACATTGCACTGTTGGGAGAGCATTTTCCAACTTTAGAAATTAATATCTTCTCAGCACCACAAGAAGATGCGCTGAAAATGCTGATGAATCAGACTGCACAACTGGCATTGATGTTTGAACGTGAAATACTTGAAAGCCGTGAGCAATTTGTCGAATTTAAAAAAGAAGCCTTGGTTCCTGTTTCAGCTATTCATCATCCATTATCAGCACATAAACAAGTTACTTTTGAACAAATCCTACAATCCAGACAAATTGTCGTGGCAAGTCGTGATCGAACCATTAAACCTGAACTGCTTTATTCTAAAAACTATTGGCGGACGGACAATCACCACTCAGCATGTGCTTTAATTTTAAAAGAACTGGGTTGGGGAGTACTTCCCTTAGAAATGTTTAATGAAAATCCTGAGCTTAAACATAAGTTAAAAATCTTGGATTTGCTCGATTTCACACCAAAATTTGAATATTTTGTCGACTTAGTCTGGAGTCGTGAGAGCAATTTAGGCTCAGCTGCTCGTTTTTTGATTAATCACATTCGAAATCAAAGAATTCATACAAAATAATAGGCCTTTCAGTACATTTTCCTCTTTTGCTCAAATCGCATTGTGTTATAAATAAATCACAAATATTTTAACTAAGAAATAATCGGTAATGACACAATCTGCATTAGATCAATTAAAACGCTTAACCACTATCGTTGCTGATACAGGTGATTTAAACGCAATTCAACAAATTCGCCCTTTGGATGCAACGACTAACCCGTCACTCATTACAGCAGCAGCACAACAGCCTGAAAGTCGTGAGCTGATTGAAGATGCCTATGCTCAAGCAAAAAAAGAAGGTTATGAATTAGATGCACTCGTTGAACGCACCATCGATATTCTCACCGTCAAACTGGGTGTCGAAATTTTAAATATTGTAGAAGGTCGTGTCTCAACAGAAGTGGATGCAGCCCTTTCCTATAATACCGAAGAAACCATTGCCAAAGCCAAAGAGCTACTTGCGTTGTATAAAGAATATGGGATAGACCAAGATCGTATTCTGATCAAGATTGCCTCTACATGGGAAGGTATTCAAGCAGCAAAAGTGCTAGAAGCAGAAGGCATTCATTGTAACTTAACGCTACTTTTTGGTTTACATCAAGCCAAAGCATGTGCAGATGCAAGGGTTACTTTGATTTCTCCATTTGTCGGTCGTATTTTAGATTGGTTTAAAAAAGCTGAAAATGTAGAGAGCTATCCAATTGAGAAAGATCCAGGCGTATTGTCTGTTAAACAAATTTATCATTACTACAAGCAACATCAAATCAAAACTGAAGTGATGGGCGCAAGCTTCCGTAGCATTGACCAAGTTTTAGGTTTAGCAGGTTGCGACCTTTTAACCGTTGCACCGGGTCTGCTAGAAAAATTGAAAAATGATCAACGTCATGTGGTTTCTCAACTTAGCTTAGACACTGAACAGACTGCTCAAGAACATCAAGAGATCTCTAAAGCTGAATTTAAACAACAATTGGAAGCTGATTTAATGGCATTCCAATTATTGCAAAGCGGGATTGACGGTTTTATCAAAGCGCGTGAACAACTTGCATTATTATTGCGCCAATCTTTTGGTCTAGATGCTGATTTTATTGACTAATCTATGTATTTAGAATGATTTATATAAATCTAAATTGTAGATGCGCTTTTGGGTAAAATTGCACTAAAATCGCTCACACTCTAAAGCCGAGTTTGTTATCATAACCACTCGGCTTTTTTATTTCGCTTTTCTTATTTATACAGTGAGAATGTTGTGTTTGGTATTACCGATATAGTGACATATATACTAGGGACTATTTTCATCGTCATTTTACCCGGTCCCAACTCATTGTATGTCATGTCAATTGCCTCTCGATTTGGAATTAAAACGGGCTATATCGGTGCTTTAGGCGTATTTACAGGAGATTTAATTCTGATTCTCTGTACTGTTTTAGGTGCTGCCTCTTTACTACACGCCTTTCCCTGGTTATTTATCATTCTCAAAGTTGTAGGCGCAAGCTATTTGTCTTATCTCGGTATTCGTTTACTGATCGCAAGTATCAAAACTTGGCAAAACAAACCACAAACGCTGCAAACAAATACATCCAATACTGCAACTCACGAACAATTCCATCCATTTCGAACAGCGCTAACCATTAGCTTACTCAACCCAAAAGCAATTTTATTTTATCTCTCGTTCTTTGTTCAGTTTGTTGATCCCGATTACCCTTACCCCGCTTTAAGCTTTGCGGCACTTTCTGTGATTCTGCAAATCATCAGTATGAGTTATTTGACGATCTTGATCTTCTCAGGCGTTAAGCTCGCCACTTTTTTCAATACACGCTACAAAATTGCTGCAGGTTGTGTTGCCTATGTAGGTTTACTGTTCTGTGCTTTTGGAATAAAGCTTGCTGTTTCAACAATGTAACCTGATTTAGTTAAATAAATCTCCCAATTAAAACATTCTTTTTTGAATCGTTCTTTTGGATAAACTGCGCTTTCTATTCAAGGCAATATCTAATCTTTATCAATGGGTAATCTATAGTCAACCTGTCAAAAAAATCAGACACAAGAATACAACTTCTCTCAATTAATTATTTTTTAATTAAATCAATTACATGGAAAGACTTTTTTGATTATAAAAGCTTGTAATACCACAGCTTACATTCAACGTTTAAATACCTTTGCGTTAGCGATGCCTCCCTTTTTAGAGATAAAAAGGGACAAAAATCTTTTGCTGGGCGAAGGCTATGTCCTGTACCCCCGCCCAACGGCGACATCCATGTCGCCCCACAGTAGGATCACCAACTATAATTCAAAAGTATCAAAAATGAATTGGTGCAAATCACTTATATGAATAATTAGGTGGTTTGACTATACATTGTTTTCAACTAAGATAGTTCTAGATTAAAAAAGCCATATTCTCTCATAATGATAATCTAATCAGTTTTATATTTACTTTTTATATTTAATTCCAATTAACCCTATAAGCTTTAAAATGATCCCTGTATGATGGTTGCATTTTCAACCATTCAATCCAATTTAAAAGCAAGGGATCATGCAAAAGTTACTCCTAGACTTCTCTATACCTGCTGTATTTGCAGGTTTCATTACCTTTTTAATTGGTATCAGTGTTTCGGCTGTACTCGTCATACAAGCAGCTCAATTACTTGGCGCAAACCCTGAACAAATTACCTCTTGGTTTTGGGCACTCGGTTTAGGTATAGGTCTTTCAGGATTAATTCTTTCTTGGAAATTCAAATATCCTGTTGCCACCTCATGGTCAACCGCTGCACTTGCACTCATCATTGCCACTGCCAGCGGCTACTCACTCTATGAAGCCATTGGTGCTTTCTTAGTGAGTGGTTTACTGACCGCCACACTAGGCTTTTTAGGCATATTTGAAAAAATTATTTCGTATATTCCTCAGAGTTTGACCAGTGCCATGCTGGCAGGTGTATTACTCAAGTTTGGTATTGCTCTATTTGCCAGTATGCAAAACGACTGGGCATTTATTCTCAGCCTTTTGACGGTTTATATCGTCACTAAACGGCTATGGGCTCGTTATTGTATTGTGATTACCGTGATCGCAGGAATTATCATTTGTCCATTTTTTATGGAGTTTCATGTTCCAACCTTACAGTGGGGATTGGCAAAACCAGTATGGATGACACCTGAGTTCACATGGTCTGCAATTCTCGGATTGGCACTGCCTTTATTTGTAATCAATATGGCATCTCAGTATTTACCAGGGATTGCGATGATTAAAAGTTATGGCTATAAACCCCATGTTAACCAACTTATTGGTTGGACAGGTACAGCGCAGACTTTGCTTGCACCATTTGGCTGTTATACCGTGAATATTGCTGCAATCAGTGCTGCAGTCAGTCTGGATGACCAAGTTCACCCAGACCATGCGAAGCGCTATATTGCTGGCATGAGCTGTGGTTTCTTTTATATTTTGATGGGGCTATTTGCGGCAACATTGACAAGTCTATTGATGTCTTTTCCACATCTTTTTATTGTGGCATTAGCGGGGATCGCCTTGTTTGGTACGATTAGCCATAATATTGCGATTGCATTTCATGAAGTCAAAGATCGTGAAGCCGCACTGCTCACCTTCTTATTCAGTGCATCAGGTGTTCAGTTTTTTGGGATTGGTTCCGCTTTTTGGGGACTCCTATTTGGATTCGCTGTTTCGTTTATTTTAAACTTTAAACTTAAAAAATAGCATTTTGATCAATAAGATGAATGGAGGCTCATTCATCTTATTTTAAATTTTCAATTGTCAAATCAAAGCAAATCGAGAAGCGATAGACAAAAAAAAGCTTACCCTAGGATGGGTAAGCTAGAAAGCTTGGAACAACAATAGAAACTACAGCGAGAATCTGGAAGCTATCATAGCGATTGTTTAATATTTAAACCAATACTTAAAAACACTTATTGGATATTTCTTAAACGGAAATATCCCCAGAAATAGTCACATTTCTATTAAATAAAGTGATAACAATATCATTTTTAAAGATAAAAAAACAATAAATCATCGATCACAATTCATTCAATAGACTAAAGTCTAAAGTTCAAATTTCCGGGTAGCTTCCAGTGCCTTCAGGCCACGGTGTAAGCAACTCAAAGCCCGTATCTGTGACTGCAACCATATGTTCCCATTGCGCTGACAGTGACTTATCCGCAGTGACCACAGTCCAACCATCTTTCAACTCTTTGACACTGGATTTCCCCGCATTAATCATCGGTTCAATGGTAAAAACCATACCCTTTTTAAGCACTAAGCCCTGCCCGGGTTGACCATAATGTAATACGTTAGGTTGCTCATGATAAATCTTACCAATCCCATGACCACAATATTCACGAACGATCGTATAACCTTCACGTTGCCCAACTTGTTGAATCGCATGACCAATATCCCCAAGTGTTGCACCGGGTTTAACCATATGAATTCCAGCCACCATCGCTTCATAAGTCGTTTCAACCAGTCTTTTCGCTTCAGGTTTAACTGTACCCACATAGTACATACGACTGGTATCACCAAAATAACCATCTTTGATAATCGCAACATCTATATTGATAATATCACCATCATTTAAAACCTTGTGTTTTGATGGGATACCGTGACAGACCACTTCATTTGGAGAAATACAGGTGGTTTTGGTATAACCATAATATCCAATATTTGCAGGGATCACTTTCAACGTATTGACAATAAAATCATTGCAAATATCGTCTAAATACTCAGTCGTCACCCCTGGCTTCACATATTCACCAATCATTGCTAAAACTTGAGCAGCTAAACGCCCCGACACTCTTAATTTTTCAAGGTCTTGTTCGGTTTTAATGGTGACTGTAGAAGCTTTCATTGGATCTGTCCGCAAAAGTGAAAAAATATTATATGCCTTTTCAATACGTTTAGGGCAATTTACCGCCTATCATATTCAATAAAAATGCAAAATCAAGCACACAAATTTTAGAATAAGTATAATTTCTCCCTATAATGTTCTTTCACACTCTATATTTTTTAAAAATTTTGATTTTTGAAAATTAACTGTGAATCATCCACATAAATATAATCAATATAACTAATTGGTTAAAATTTATAAAAAATGGGAATATTATCCATAAAATAAAATACAAAAAATAAGCTATTTCTACTAAAATCGCTGTTTTGCTTTTTCAACCACAGTTTATGACTAATCTCCGTACCAAGGATATTATTGCTTTAGGCTTTATGACCTTTGCCTTATTTATTGGGGCAGGCAATATTATTTTTCCACCCATTGTTGCTCAACAAGCCGGTGAACATGTATGGCTCGCAGCGCTTGGTTTTCTAATCACGGCTGTAGGCTTACCTGTTATTACCATTATGGCACTTTCTAAAACTGAAGGTTCTATTGCGATTTTAAGCTCGCCTTTAGGTAAAGTCGCAAGTTTAATACTGACCGTAGTATGTTATCTCTCGGTTGGACCATTATTCGCGACACCACGTACCGCAACTGTTTCTTATGAAATTGGTTTTTCCTCATACTTTGGCAATGGTGGTACAGCATTATTTATTTATAGTGTTATCTATTTTGCATTTGTGACTTTAGTTTCTCTTTATCCAAATAAATTATTGGATACAGTGGGTCATATTCTTGCACCACTAAAAATTGTTGCACTCGCAATTTTAGGTATTGCAGCATTTCTGATCCCTACTGGTTCAATTTCTCCTGCAATCAACAATTACGCAACCAGCCCTGTTTCTGAAGGTTTTGTGAATGGTTATTTAACCATGGACACTTTAGGTGCTTTGGTTTTCGGTATTGTTATTATTCATGCCATCCATTCTCGTGGTGTAACAGACAAAAAACTCGTAACCAAATATGCCATTATTGCAAGTTTGATTTCTGGTGTAGGTTTAACGCTGGTTTATCTCAGCTTATTTAAACTTGGTTTAGGCAGTCATGATGCTGCTCCAAATGCTGAAAATGGCGCAGTGATCCTGCATGCTTATGTTCAACATGCTTTTGGTGACTTAGGCTCTTTATTCCTGACAGCTTTGATTTTTATTGCATGTATGGTTACTGCGATTGGCTTAACCTGCGCATGTGCTGAATACTTCTCTGAATTGACAAAAATTCCATATAAAGTTTTAGTGATTATTTTGGTGTTATTTTCATTGGTGATTTCAAATCTAGGGTTAACCAAACTGATTGCTTTTTCAGTGCCTGTACTCAGTGCAATTTATCCACCAGCAATTGTGGTCATTCTATTGAGCTTCTTTTGGGGTAAATTCAATAACCCAACCACGGTTATCGCACCTGTTACTGGCGTTGCATTTTTATTTGGTCTTATTGAAGGAATTAAAGTCACAAGCTTTAAAGACAGCTTACCTTTGATGATTCAAAACTTACCGTTAAATGAACAGAACCTTGCATGGGTGATCCCATCATTGATCGTGTTAATCATCTGTGTCGTAATTGATAAAGTTAAAAAATAAAGCTTTTTAATTATCATCCTTAAAATTTGATTTTACCCAAATCTTATTTTAACAGTGATCAATAATTGTCATGTTTACCCCACAGGCCGTTATTGTTTGCGACACAATTTTTAAAGCGTTCTTTGATCCATCTTAGTGCTTCAAACATGTGATCAATGAACCTGAATAGATCAAATCAAGCTTTGCTCTACGTATAAAAAACATTTGGCTAAAAATACTAAAACTTAATTTTAATTCAACAAAGATAAATTCAGTCGCGTTGTTGCTTTTTTTTGAATGAGTGAACCGTTCTCCATGCCAAAATTGAATTATTTTGAAAAAATAGTCATTTTTTTCGATTTTTGCATAAATATTGCATAATTTTTTATCAACTTTAGTCGAAAACACTTTCAAGACCTATTAAGTTATTGTATTTTATTTTGATAACTAGCTCACACTACTTCAACAACTATTACGCCATTTATCAAAAAAATTACACATATTTTCATTTTTTATAAAATAATCATCACTTGTAATAAATATGTCATAATTATTTTGAATAATAGAGGTATTTGCTCTTGAAATAATTATTAGATATGGTACAACTGAATAAACCAATCCAGACTAAAACAATGTGGTTTTTGTCGAGCAGACAGGAGGGATGGAGATGTTATCAATACATTTCAATAAGCAAGTCTTCATTAATTCTTTGAAGACAAATACGAAACTGGTCATCTATCTAAGTACAACGCTTGCACTTTTAATGACACTATTAATTCATGGACTCATTCAAGGAAATTTAAAACCTGAATTTTTTGCCTATGCATTAGTCGTTTCTGCTGCCTTCTATGTTTGGGATGTAGTCGACCATAAATCTCGTAAACTTGCGAAGATTACAGAATAAAAGATGGATGCCATGCATCCATCTTAAATAAGAAAATTATAAAAATTAACTATTAAAATAAAGTAATAAACATTCCAAGTAATAATCCACCAGTCGCAACAATCTCCCCTAACACCAACAATAGCATTGCTATACGTAACAATATTTTCGGTAATTGCACTGTTCCTAATTGATGTGGTTGCTTAAATTGGTTGGTCGTATCTTTCAAGAAACCATGCAAAACATAACTGGCGGTTGAAAAACTAAAAAAGAATAAATTGACCAAAACAAATATCAAATTTATTGTTTCAGTCCAGCTTGAACAATAGGCCATCACCGCTAAAATCAAAGTGGCTGGAGCATAAAGCAAACTACTGCGATGTGCGATATCAACATAATAATGCGCTCGGGCAATTTCTGAACGGCTGATTTGGTAATACTTCCAAACGCCTGTCAACATGCCTACCCATAGATAAATTCCACTAAATATTAACGCTAACTTTACCGACAAATCCAAACTCACAAAATCCATTTAAAACACCTTTATTCCAATTACTTAAAATATTTTTTATTGCATTTGACTCAGAAGTCATACTTTTAACAAGTTTCTTTTTGGAACTTGTGTAAAGTAATCATTAAAGCATACTCATAGAATTGTTATGAATACATTTGAAAATTTAACCATAACTTGTGCAGATAGCTATAGCTTAACTGCACGTTTTTATCCGGCAAAACAATCAACTAATCGTTTGCCTATTTTGGTTTGTCCTGCCACAGGTATTACTCAGAGCTTTTATCATCACTTTATAGAGTGGCTTGCTCAACAAGGTTCAGATGTACTGGTTTTCGATTTCCGTGGTATAGGTGACTCCTTACATGGTCCTATTCGTCAGTCCACAGCAAGTATCCAAGATTGGGGACAACTGGATATTCCTGCTGCTATTGAAACTTTGCTGAATAAGACAGGCAAAGAACAAGTCATACTCTTAGGTCATAGTGCTGGGGGGCAATTACTAGGCATTGTTTCCAACTACAAGAAAGTAGCTCAAGTGATTGCAATTTCAGGCTCTACAGGACATGTAAAAGGACTTAAAGGGAGAACCAAACGTATGGCACCTGTCATGTTTAACATGATCTTTCCTATTTCAAGTTTAGTCAAAGGCTATGGTGCTACTAAGTTTTTAGGAATGGGAGAAAATTTACCCAAAAATGTTGCAAAACAATGGGCGGAATTTTGCAGTAAACCCGGTTATGTGATGAACGCTATAGGTAAAACTATTTTCGAGGACTATCACAACGAAATTCAATGCCCAATTACGGTGTATTGGTCATCGGACGATGAGATCGCCACTGAAGCCAATGTCAAAGACCTACTTCGTTTGTATCCAGAAGCCCCCACTGAAATGATAGAGCTTAAACCGAAAGATACAGGTCATAAAGCCATTGGTCATATGTTAATGTTTAGGAAGTCACATCAAAATTTATGGCCAATTATGACAAAAAATATTTTTAATTAATTTTTAGTTTTAAGTACTTAGATAAGTAATCCTATCTAAGTGCTCTTTTTATTCAAAAAAATGCCTCATTAATGAGGCATTTTTTAGTCTTTTATATCTGCTTACGATTTAATCACAAAACAGTTACGAAAATTGCTCTGGACGGGTAATTTTTACCGTTTTGATCCGATTTTCATCCATTTCGATGACTTCAAACCAAATGCCCTCTTGTTCAATCTGAGTGCCTACTTTTGCTTCGCCTTGGGTTTTATCTAAAATCAAACCTGCCACGCTAAAATAGCCTGAGTCTTCCTGAACTAGATCCAACATACCAAGTTCCAGCTCAAGTTGATACAAATCCAGCATGCCAGAGGCTTTCCAGGTCGTATCATCCAGTTTAATTAATTCCAACTGCTCATCTGCATCAGGGAATTCACCAGCAATTGCTTCAAACACATCCAATGGAGAAATCAAACCCTGGATATTACCAAATTCATTACTCACCAAGACTAAAGAACCCTTAGACGTTCTTAAAGTATGAATAGCATCAATCACTTTCATTTTTTCAAAAATAAAAATCGGACGACTACGTTTAAGCAAGGCTTGTAATTGCTCTGGTTCATCCAGTACATCAATTAACTCTTTAGCGCGTACAACCGTAACCACTTTATCTAATTGTCCACGACACACAGGAAATAAACTATGCGGTACAGCCAAAATTTGCTGACGAATACTCTCTGCATCATCCTCAAGATTAATCCAAGATATTTGATTTCTAGGGGTCATGATTGATGCAACTGAACGTTCTGCAAGCGTTAACACTCCACCGACCATATAACGCTCTTCATCACCAAAGGCTTTTTGTGCTGCTAAAGTCTCAGGGTTTTGTAATAAATCTGCATCAAGTTTGCTTCCCATCAATTTCAAAATTGAGTCAGCAGTACGATGACGCAATGGTGTTTTCGACTGATGTTTTTCAACATTGCGGCTAGAAAACTGGTTAAAAGCTTCTATTAAAATAGCTACACCAATACCCGAATAAATATAACCTTTTGGAATATGGAAACCAAAACCTTCAGCAATTAAGCTCACACCAATCAATAATAAAAAGCTTAAGCACAGAATCACGACAGTAGGATGCTTATTGACAAAAGATGTTAATGGCTTAGAAGCAATCAGCATCACAATAACAGCAATTGTTACTGCTGCCATCATTACGTAAATATTATCGACCATGCCAATCGCAGTAATCACTGAATCGAGAGAGAATACAGCATCTAAAACAATGATTTGGGCAACAACAGCCCAAAAGCTTGCATAAACGACAGCCCCTGAACTTTTAACCTCGGGCTTACCCTCTATTTTTTCATGCAGTTCAGTGACAGCTTTATAGACGAGGAATAACCCGCCAAATAATAGAATTAAATCCCGTCCTGAGAAAGAGAGACCACCAATTTCAATCAGAGGTTTAGTTAATGTCACTAACCAAGAAATAATAGACAGTAAACCTAAACGCATTATTAATGCTAGAGATAAGCCGATGATACGTGCTTTATCTCTTTGTTCAGGAGGAAGTTTATCTGCAAGAATGGCAATAAAAACTAAGTTATCAATACCCAGTACAATTTCTAAAACTATTAGGGTTAAAAGACCAACCCAAATTCCAGGGTCTAATAAAAATTCCATTATTAGATCTCCTGCTTATTATTATAAATATATAAATTGGAGAAAAATAAATTCGACCTACAAGACGACGGATCCATGAATGATACCTTTTCAACTAAATTGCTATAATTATGCACAATATCTTAGGCTTGTAATTATTTTTCATAAAAAATTTACATTTATTTAAGTTTATATATATGTATAGCCGACTGATACCTGCAAATTTCCTGTATTTCTAATCATCATTTTACAAATATAGTCTTTAACAGATATCGATACATCATATTCAAATTATTTTTCAATCAATATTACAGAAATGTCATTGGTATTTTCGTAAAAAATTACGTATAACTATGTTTGTAGAAGCCTTTAAATTAGTAGACTATATTAATCATAACTATATTTAATCAATTATTTTCAATTAGATATAAGGGCAACTAACGGAGTAAAAAATTGATAAATTTATATAATAAATTTTAACAAAAAAAAATATTTAGAGCTAAGCGAAGTTGATTTCTTTTATTTTTCAGTTAAAATAACATAAGATGTTATTTTTTTTAACTAATGAGCTTGCTTTTAACAACATCTTCTTGGTAATTTTCATAATTAGGCAAGCTGAAATACTTAGGATCGTACTATGACACAAGGACTTTCATTAACATTTAATAAAATCTGCCTTTGGGGTTGGTTTAAAACTTTCTATTCCACGGCGACACTAGAGAATGAATTATATTCATTCTAAATTGCATGAAGAAGCGACTAAGTTTTCGCAAAGTATTACTGATTTCCATCTATCTATAGACAGTCGTACAATGCCTTTACTAAATACTTTAACTTAAGTTTAGTTCAAGCAAAATTTACATTTCGTCGATTTTACTTGTTTTTTTCTTTAAGTGATCTATCACATATTGATTCAAGTATTCAAAGTAAAATATGATTACCGCTTAAGATATGGCAATAATTACAAAAACAGGGACCCTTAAATGACTAAAAAATATGCAAAATTTTTACCTGCAGCTGAAAATTTTAATATCGAAAATTTCCCATACTACTGGATCACTCAAGTACATTCGCAGTATGTTTTAAATTTAGATCACGTACTTAAAAAGTATGGGGTAGACCATTCTAGACGACGATTGTTGGTTGCATTAGAAGCCAAACCAGATGCAAGTGTCTCTGAGCTCTCAGAAATGATCGTTTCAAAAATGTCGACGATAACTAAAATTGTTTATCGCTTAAAAGAGGAAGGATTTGTTGATACTTACTCGTGTGAAAATGATGCGCGTATCACAAGAGTACATTTAACAGAAGCTGGACAACAAATGACGCAAAAAATAAATGACTTAATGAGTGTTGTACTTGAAAAGTCATTTGAAGGTCTAACGCCACTTCAAATTGAAAAAACCATGGAAAACTTAAAAATTATTTTTAAGAACCTTGCACATTAATATTTAAGGCTATTCATCGAAGATGTTCAACTGTGGCGAGTTTTTGTTATTCGATCTTTTGGGGCAATAAAAACACTCAAACTCAGCCACAGGGAACCCTTCGATAAAACTCAAAATATTGGGCTGCGGTAAGCCCAACCATTCATCAAGTCGATGATGTGGAATAACTACCACCGAACGTTTGTCTGTTCGAGGTTCATGAAACTCACTCATCATCGGATGCAGGTGGGCATCCATACTAATCATGGCGGCTGAACGAACAACTTCACCAGTTTTTAATCGAGTAATCTCATAAAGTGCAGCAATATAAAAAGCCTGACCATCTTTACGCCGTACACCCCATCGTTGTGGTCGACCATTGATATATTTGGATTCATAGAACTCTGTCACGGCGATCACACCAAATTGGCACTTGCTAAAAGCCTCGACAAAACTGCGTTTTTCCATCAGAGTTTCATTTCTTGCATTATATGTATGTTTTGCAACATCTTTATCCTCAGCCCATTTTGGCACTAAACCAAAGTTGACTAAACGCCATTCAATCCCTTGATTGGATTTAAATAGCAACGGCGTTTGAAAGCTGGGAAATATTTCTTCTTCATACGGGAAAGGAACTGCAGGCAAGCCAAGCTGCTGAACTTGTATTAAGCTGATCGGTTTAAAATTAGCACACATGATAATAAGATTTAAGATACTGACTTATAATTGTTGAATTTATCTATCGCGCTATCTATTGATAACAACATTAGACATTGATAAAAAATTGAAACAGTTCACAATTTCAATTGAGGATAAACCGAAGTTTACCCTCATTGCTTTTATCCAAAAATCTTTTTCACTTTGGCGCTTAAACCATGAAAAAACTTATGTTTTGCATTGGCTTTTTCGCTAGTCAAAAAATTAATTTGAATGGATTGGCGTTGCCCTTCATAAGGAATATAGCCATGCCAACCATTATCAGTCACTTTAAATGCAACCAGTGAACCTGGTCCTGCATTGATTTCTGTCACATAGTTATTGATGTCTTTATCGTCATTGAGAATACGTAAACGTCCATTCGGCGCATCCCAAGATTCATTTAAATAGATTAAAACCGTCAACAATTTGCTTTTTGAATCACTGTGAATCCGGCCATCTTTTTGACGAGAGTAGCCACGTAAAGTAATCATCATCGGATGTTCCATAACGTTGACATCAAATTTATCTGTTAAAATTTGACGAAATTCTGGTGTATCCAATGATTTTAGAAAGCGATCAAAATTAGGCTTGATTTCTACATCTTCGATGTTAAAGCTTCCGCCTTGTTCAATTTTAGGAAAGTCTTGGATTACTGCCTGGACTTCACTATCTGCCAAAGCATTTTCAACTACAAAATACGGATATGGCGTACTCGCAACTTCAGCATTCTTCAACGCATCTAATTTCAGAATTGATGTCATTTATAATTCAGCTTAATGATTAATTCCCTTAAATTGTATCAGAGATTTTATATCATTGGCTTAAAACTCAAAGTCACGTCTACAAATTTTATATATGGAAGCATAGCAACAGTTAAAATAAACAATAAAAAGAATAAAGCCCCCGAAGAGGCTTTGTTGATAATCAAACAAAATAAATTAGACGATAAAATTAATCGCCTGTATAACCTTTTAACTTTAAGCGATATGCATGTAATAATGGCTCAGTATAGCCAGACGGTTGTTCACCACCTTTGAATACTAAATCATAAGCAGCTTTATATGCATAACCATCAAAACCAGGCGCCATGTTGCTATATTCAGGATCGTTGGCATTTTGTTCATCAACAATTTTCGCCATACGCTGCATAACTTCTTCAACTTGCGCTTTAGTCACAATCCCATGACGCAACCAGTTTGCAACGTGTTGAGAAGAAATACGCAAAGTTGCACGGTCTTCCATTAAACCGACATTGTTAATGTCTGGCACTTTAGAACAACCTACACCTAAATCAACCCAACGAACAACATAACCCAAGATCCCTTGAAGGTTATTTTCAAGTTCTTTGGTCTTCTCTTCTTCAGTCCAGTTTGTATCTGTCGCTAAAGGCGGTGTCAACAAGTCATCTAACGGAAGTGCTTCAGTTTTCAATAACTCTTGTTGGCGTGCTGAGACATTACATTGGTGATAATGAATCGCGTGAATCACTGCACCTGATGGTGAAGGAACCCATGCACAGCTCGCACCCGCTTCAGGATGTTCAATTTTGGTTTTATACATGTCTAAAAGCATGTCAGGTTTAGGCCACATACCTTTACCAATCTGCGCTTTGCCACGTAAACCTGCTTGTAGACCCACCATAACATTACGGTTTTCATAAGCTGGGAACCAAATTTGGCTTTTCACTTCGCCTTTACGAACGAACGGACCTGCTTCCATAAAGGTATGAATTTCATCACCTGTACGATCCATGAAACCAGTATTGATGAAAATTGTACGGTCTTTTGCTTGTGCAATACAGTTTTTCAAGTTTACAGATGTACGGCGCTCTTCATCCATAATCCCGATTTTCAAAGTTTTCGCTGGTAAACCAAGCGCTTGTTCAGCACGTTCAAACAATTCGACAGCAAATGCAACTTCTTCTGGACCATGCATTTTTGGTTTAACGATATACATTGACCCTTTACGTGAGTTTTTGTTTTCGTTTTGACCTTTGATGTCTGCGAAAGTCAGTAATGGTGTGATTAAAGCATCCATAATACCCTCGTAGATTTCAGCACCATCTACAAGGATTGCAGGGTTTGTCATTAAATGACCAACGTTACGAAGAAGCATCAATGAACGACCATGAAGTGTTGTTTCACCACCAATCAAGTTCTTATGCGTACGATCTTTATTTAATGTACGCGTAACGGTTTTACCGTTCTTCTCAATTGATTCTTCAAGCGTACCTTTCATTAGACCTAACCAGTTACGGTAGCCTTCTACTTTCTCTTCTGCATCTACAGCAGCAATCGAATCTTCTAAATCTTGAATCGTGGTAACAGCAGCTTCTAAAACAAGATCTTTTACACCCGCTGCATCAGTTTTGCCTACTGGGCTATTTGCATCAATTTCAATAACAACGTGTAAGCCATTATTTAAAAGTACAATTTCAACGGGTGCAGATTCGTCACCATTGAAACCGACAAATTGTGATTCTTTCGCCAAAGTCGAGGTTGAACCATCTTTGAGTGTGACAACAAGTTTTTTGCCCTCAACAGCATATTTTGTTGCATCTGCATGTGAACCATTCGCCAATGGGAATGTTTCATTTAAGAAATTCTTTGCAAATGCGATAACTTTATCGCCACGAACTGGGTTATAGCCTTTACCTTTTTCTGCGCCACCTTCTTCAGATATCACGTCAAAACCGTAAAGTGCATCGTATAAAGAACCCCAACGCGCATTTGCCGCATTTAAGCAATAACGTGCATTCCGCACAGGTACCACCAATTGCGAACCAGCCAATAATGCGATTTCTTCATCTACATTTTCTGTACTGATTTGAAAATCTTCTACTTCTGGTAATAAGTAGCCAATTTCTTTTAGGAAAGCTTTATAAGCTTGAAGTTCAAATTTATTGTTGCGGTGCCATTCATCAATTTTAGCCTGAATCTCGTCACGCTTCGCTAAAAGCGCCTTATTCTTAGGACTAAGATCGACAACAACTTGCTCAAAGTTTTTCCAGTATGTTTCACTATCTAAACCAGAACCTGGTAGTGCTTCATTTTCGATGAAATCGTAAAGTTCTTTAGCAATCGCTAACTTGCCTTTTTGAATACGTGCAGTCATTGTCTTTCCTGATATTGCTACTTTTTATAACAAGAGTTTCTAGTATACCGATTTAAACCATGCTGAATAGTACTATCACATTGCTAAATAGTGATCATTTTAATTAAAAAAATAGCTATATTAACTTAAAAAATAACGATCAAAAATACAGCAACACCATCAACTAAATCATCAACTTAAATCGCTTTTTAACAGTGTATAAATTTTTTAAAATGTCTAAATTAGACCAAAGTGCTGAATCAACCCTAATTTCTCCATTTTTTATACACTTTTATTCCTTGAGCAAAGATTAAGCCATGAATAGCGCTAAATGTCGATAAAACCAATCCATAATTCTGTGTAAAGAATTGTTCGACTCACTTATATTTTTTTCTGTTTGTTCAAATCTCATCTTATTGTTTCAATTTAGATGATTAGAATCTTTAGCAACAAGGTGGAATCACATAATTTTTTAAAGCACTTATGCTTTTTTACATTATTTAATCCTACAAGGTGTAGCTGGGGTATCCCCTACACAAATTAAATTTAAAGTTTCATTCTAATACGTGGCTGTGCAAACACATTTGTCTCTTTTAATCATACAGCGTCTATCTATTATCTGGCGACAAGCACGGATAAAGTGCTACACATAAAAAACCTGTTTAAAATTTTCATTCTAAACAGGTTTCTGGAATAGCAAGGTCTAAGCTAAATAAGAGATAGACCTCAACTTAAAACTAAATGCTTCACTTAATTAAAAGTTTTAAAACGTGTTGCATCATCAATAAATGTTTTTTCGCCCGCTGGTGCTTCGATTGAACCAAATACTAATTGTGCGCGAAGTTTCCAGTCTGCAGGTACATCAAATGTTGCTGCCACTTCTTCATCTACGATTGGATTATAGTGTTGTAAAGAAGCACCTATACCCGCTTCAGCCAATGCAGTCCAAGTTGCAAATTGAGCAATACCTGTTGAATGCTCAGACCATACTGGGAAATTGTCTGCATATAATGGGAATTGTTCTTGTAAAGCTTTAATCACACTTAAATCTTCATAAAACAACACTGAACCAGCACCAGCGATAAAGCTGTTAATCTTACCCGAAGTTCCTTCAAATGCTTCAGCTGGAACGATTTTACGTAAAGTTTCTAAAACGATTGTCCAGAATTTAACATGTGAATCACCAAATAAAATCACAGCACGAGAAGACTGTGAGTTAAATGAAGATGGGCTATGCTTGATTGCATCTTTGATGATTTCTTCAATTTTCGCTTGGTCTAAGCTTAAATCTCTACCAATTGCATAAATTGTACGGCGTTGTTTGATTTGATTTAAAAATGACATGGTGTTAATCCTTCTATGACCAAATGGGTCGTGTTATTTAACATGGTTTGAGTGTATTGCATCATTCTTAGTTTCGTCATGCTTATATACATAACAATGTGTTCTATATTTAGAACAATATGTGAAATTGGGTCTTTTAAAATGCCATTGTGTTTCTGTAACCCCTTTTTAAGGTACTTTGTACTTTAAAACGATAAGAATATGTCAAATTTTCTATGGGCTTTTCATTACTTATTTTGTGGTAAAAATATGCAAATTTCGACATACGATTCTAGACATAATATTAAAATACAACTCAATGACATTCTTATAATGCCTTCTTCCAATAACATACTATCAAGAGCCCCAGTCTTAAAAAAATAAAAAACTCCGCATAAAGCGGAGTCTCATTGAAGATAAATAGTTTTCTAAATTACTTATCTGTTTCAAATAATGCTGCGACAAACGATTTTGCAGAGAATGGACGTAAATCATCTATCTTTTCCCCGACACCAATATATCGAATTGGTACATGGGTACGGCTGGCAATATTAAACAACACACCACCCTTTGCAGTTCCATCTAATTTGGTAATGGTTAAACCAGTTAAACCTACAGCTTCATCAAACATTTCAACTTGGTTAATCGCATTTTGACCAGTACCAGCATCCACCACCAACATCACTTCATGTGGCGCAGTTGCATCAATTTTTTGCATAACACGTTTTACTTTGGTCAATTCAGACATCAAGTTACTTTTGTTATGCAAACGCCCTGCTGTATCGGCAATTAAAACATCCACACCTTTGGCACGAGCACTTTCAAAGGCATCAAAAATGACTGAAGCACTATCTGCACCATGGCCTTGAGCCACGACAGCAATATTGTTACGTTCACCCCAGATTTGAAGTTGTTCAGTTGCTGCTGCACGGAAGGTATCTCCTGCTGCAAGCATGACTTTCTTGCCTTCGCCTTGTAAACGTTTGGCTAATTTACCAATCGTGGTTGTTTTACCTACACCATTTACACCCACCACTAAAATCACAAATGGATTTTTATTGGGATCGATATGCAATGGTTTTACACGAGGCGCAAGTAAAGCAACTAGCTCTTCTTGTAGCGCTTTATACAATGAATGTGAGTAAATTAAATCACCACGTTCCGTACGCTCAGTCAAGTTCGTAATAATGGTTTTAGTCGCCTCTACCCCGATATCAGCAACCAAAAGTTGCTCTTCTACCTCTTCAAGCAACTCATCATCAATTTCTTTACCACCAATCAGGATATTAACCATACCATCGGCAAGGCTTTTACGCGATTTGGTCAAACCTTCTTTCATGCGACTAAAAAAGCCACCTTTGGATTTTTCATCAGCTGATTCAATCTGTGCGGCTTGGCTTTCAGTTTGAATAGGTTCCGCTTTAGGTGTTTCTACATTATTTTCAATAATAGGCACATTGACGGCTGGTAAACTAGGTAATGTGACATCGTCATCCCCGATATCCGCATCAATCAAGAATTTATTTTGCTGTTCTTGCATGCCGATTCCTTGAAAAGCATAGCGTTAAAAAAGAATGAGTTTAGCATAGATTGCATCATTTTTAGAGTTAAAGCAGCGATAAAACAAGCAAACCAAAATGCAACATTCTAACCTTGCTTTAAATCATTAATTTTTTAAGAATAGTTCTAAATTTAAAATAATTTTTTGGGTTATCTGTGTATATTCTGAAATCTAGATTCTTTAATCTTCTTAGACAATCCAAAGTTATCATTGCGCCAATCTTCTTTTTATCATTAAGCACGATAAATACTCAACTTCAGGCAGCACCTCAAAGCCAACTTTCAAGGACTACTTTCGAAACCACACTTAAAAATGGTTTAAAAGTGATTATCAGAGAAGATCATCGCTCTCCAATTGTCATGACTCAAATTTGGTATGGTGTTGGCAGTAGTGATGAGTCTGGTAATGTGCTTGGTATTTCCCATGTACTTGAACATATGATGTTTAAAGGAACTAAAAAGGTTCCAGATGATGAGTTTGCACGTTTAAGTCGTATTTATGGTGGCCGCACCAACGCTGCCACATATACAAATTACACCAACTATTATCAGCTTTACCCCAAGAAGTATTTTCCATTGGCTTTGGAACTTGAAGCAGACCGTATGACAAATCTGGTCCTCAAACAACAAGACTTTGATCCTGAAATCAAAGTGGTTATGGAGGAAAGACGACAACGGACAGATGATAATCCACGAAATCTAGCCTACGAACGTTTTAAATGGATCGCCTATCCAACCAGTCACCACCGTCAACCTGTGATTGGCTTTATGAAAAACCTACAGAATATTCGTCTGGATGATCTTAAACATTGGTATCAAACATGGTACACGCCCAATAATGCGACTTTAGTCATTGTAGGAGATGTCAATGCAGAACAGGCACTTAAACAAGTTGAAAAATATTTTGCAGCAATTCCCAAAAAGGAACTTCCTGACCGTAATGATGTTTTAGAGTTTGACCGAATGGGGTATCGGCATATGGAAGTGCAGTTGCCAGTACAAGTGCCCAACTTATTTATGGCTTGGAATGTCAAATCCATTGCCACAGCAAAAAACCCACAAGATGCCTACGCACTAACCATTATCCAGTCCTTACTGGATGGCGGAATCTCCGCTCGTTTACAAGACCGTCTGATTCGAGATAAGAAAGTGCTGACCGCAATCAGTGTCAGTTATGACCCCTATAATCGTGGCGACAGTTTATTTATGATCTCCGCGATCCCAAGTGATGATGTTTCTCTGGATGAGGCACAAAAAGCGATTGAAAAAGAGATGAATTTATTTAAAACAGAATTGGTCAATCAAGCTGAACTCGATCGTGTCAAAAACAACTTCGTTTCAAATTTAATCTATAGTCAGGATGATATTGGTGGACAAGCCAATATGATTGGGAATTTGGAAGTAAATGGCCTAAGTTTTCGTTTAATGGATGAATTACCTAAACATTATGACAAAGTGACACCACAAGATTTACAACGAATTGCCAATATTTATTTTGTCAAAGCCAATCTGAGTAGTTTGTATTTAATGCCTGAAAGTACAAAAGAATAAAAAAGGATCTCTCATGAATTTTAATCCATTCTCGACCTATTCGATAAAAATACCCTTGTTTGTGTTCATCAGCTTACTCTACTCCCCCCTTAACTATGCGGAGGTTGAATTAGACAATCATGATGAAACGGAGGTTGTTGTAGATGATTCAACACTTAAAGCAAATTCGACCTTACAAAGCTTAAAAAATTTAGATAAACATCAACAGTACCAAGCGCCATTTGTTCAAGACCTCTCCAACAACCAAAAAGTCAGGACACTTTTTGTTTCAGCCACCGACCTGCCTATTGTGGATATTCAACTCACCTTTAATGCAGGTTCGTCACAAGATGAAGCACTAGGAAAAGGCTTGTATGGTATGGCAAATATGGCAGCCAAACTGATCACTGAAGGGACAGATCAATATACAGCAAAACAAATTGCGTCAACATTTGAAGGATTAGGTGCTCAATTTAGTGTTACGGCGTACCGTGATATGTTTGTCGTCCGACTTCGGGTCTTATCAGATCCTGAAAAATTAAACCCTGCCATCAATACCATGCTACATGTGCTTAATCATGCACAATTTAATCCATCGGGTTTAAATCTTGTATTAAACAATACCAAAGTTGGGCAGAAGCAAATTCAAGAAAATCCAAGTCGGATTATGAATATTCGCTTTTATCGTGCTCTGTATGGACAACATCCTTATGCCGAGCCCACTGTTGGCACCAATGGGAGCCTAAAAAAAATTACTCCAGAACTACTTAGAGCGTATCGACAAAAACTGCTTGTTGCCCAAAACATGAATATTGCTATTACTGGTAATTTAACTTCAGCCGATGCAACTCAACTGGCCAATTTAATCAGTCAAAACCTCACCCAAGGTGAAGCTGCACAAGCACTTCCTGAACCACAAGATCAAGATGATTTTAATATCCATTACATCCCGTTTAACTCAACCCAAGCCAACGTAATGATGGGACACTTGGCGATTCAGCGCAGTGATCCAGATCGTGTTGCACTAGAAGTCGCCAATCAAATGTTTGGCGGAAGTGGATTTAATTCCATTTTAATGAAAGAACTTCGAGTTAAACGGGGTTATACCTATGGAGCTTATAGCAATTTGACCTCCACATTGGCTCAGGGTTTCTTCAGCTTGAGTTATTCCACTGAACAAAATCAATTGATGGAGAGTATCAAAGTTACACATCAGGCCTTACGCGATTTTGTAAAAAATCCAATACAAAGAAAACAGCTCGAAGAAACTAAGGAAGGCATGTTACGTTCTTTCCCAATGACCTTCAGCTCCAATGCCAATATCAATGCACAAATCGCATCGATTGGCTTTTATCAACTTCCTGCGGATTATTTAACCCAATATCAAAAGCAATTGAGTCAAGTTACCACCAAACAAGTTCAAAAAGCTATTCAAAAACATCTTCGTGCAGACCGTCTCACTTTGGTTGTTGTTGCACCGATACTGGATCAGAATGCGTTAAAAGACATGTTGAAGGCTGATTTAACCACCCCAGAGCAATCCAGTTCAAATCAAAACCAGCAAATGGATACGCATACCATGCCGGATGTCCCGACTTTGATCATTCAAAAAACTATTCGTACGCAAGCTGAATCAGTCAAATAAGTATTATCCATTATTGCGGATCTTTACTATCCACAGCTGGATATCGTTTTACTTGTTGATTTTCAAAATGGTAGGCACGTAATAGACGTAAATATTCAACCACATAAATACGATCTTGGCTGCGTAATTGATTGGCAATCTTTTGTGTCTTTGGATTGCTTGCTTGTTGTGAATATTGCAAAACATATTTGTATTGATTTGGATTAATTGGGCGTGTTAAAGCCAGTATTGCAAGAAAAATCATCAATGCGATGATTACAGCAACAAAACAATTCAAGATTTTTTCCACAGGGAATGAATAGAATAATTTTTGAAAATAATCTTTGAATTTTTGCATGAACTACCTCTAATTACAGATAGTTTATCATCCTGACCATAAAAATATAGGGCTTTCTTCAAGACATCTGAAGATCGGTTGTAAGATGATCTTTAAGATCAAAATTGATAGATAGTACGACAGCGCTTAATAATCCCAGCATAGATATCATAGCGTGTAGAGATGAAAGTTTAAGCCCTCTTCTCATATTCAAGAAAAGGGCTTGAGTAAAGTTAAGCAACTCGTGAATCACTTCAATATTAGTACCAATTAAAGGATCGTTGCACGTAAGAATGCGAAATACAAAATAATCGCGATAATTGCCAATGCAATGCTGACAGCAAAGATACTCACTCCACCCTCTGCATGCGCAGGGTGCAAATCATCATAATCAGCAAGACGCCTCAATTCGCCATCATAGATTCGGTAAAAACCTGCTTTTTGCACTGGATTTAAGTTTCGGGTATAATCGTACACGCGTTTACGCTGGGCTAAACAATAATCCCCAAGATGGATTTCTTGATGATAAATTGCCTCATCCAGTTGTTTACGGTGATACTGAGCTAATTCTACGATCTGAGACTCAGCAGCGGGTACATCAAAAATAAAGCCATCTATAGTGTTTGTCATTTTGCTCTCCCTTTGTCTTAATTCTCATATTGATTTTAATAAATATTATTTCTGATTAATGTTTAATCATGTAATCTTATCTTCGTCAAGCATAGATTTCAAATCACTTGACAAACAAGGCTAATTGTAATATTAGTTTAATAAAGTTAAGTTAGATTAGTTAAGTATAAGCTCCGTTGGGGAGCTATGTTAAAAGATCATAATTACAATAAGGAGTTATATATGATTCATCAGATCTCTCACCAAGACTTAGAACATGTTTATGCAGATGCTGTAAATACAATCCAATGTGAAATGAACTTTGTAGAAGCAGTAAAAGCATTAGAAGATGCGGCGAAGGCTGGCCATGGTAAAGCAGCAATGTTTCTTGCAGAACTTTACTACCAAGGTTTCCGCGTTGAACGTGATTCTCTAAAAGCCCAATATTGGCAAAAGATGGCAACCATGCAAGCATAATAAAACGTCACTTAGGTGGCGTTTTTTTTGCCCTATCATTTTTATTTTTTAATAAATCATTACGTTTTCAATACATTTTTTATTGTTTTAATAAATGCTTACGATTGAGCATAAAGCACCAACAGTTCTTATAAGAATTTCAACTACAATAGGCAATGTACTAAATAAGATTATTAATTATGAAAAAGTATATTCATCTTCAGCCCATTTCGAATGAATTGTTTATTAAAATTTCTATTTTAAAATCACTCATGTATTGTGGTGTACTTTGGGGACTTTACCATGATGGCTGGGCAATGAAGTCTGGTTCAAATGAAGTTTATTTTCCTTTTTGGCTAAACGCTGTTCAAGCCCATCAGTATGCAAAGACTCATTGGCCCCACTACACCCCACGTAGAATAACACCTAAAGATTTTAGAGACTCGCTGTTACCCACGTTAACACGGCTCAATATCATGCCAGCATTGTTTAATTCTTCATCTCGAAAATTTAAACTCTCAACGTCTCAAATGGAACATTTCTTTTTTCATAGTCATGTTCAATTTCAAACGACTTAAAGGCGAAGATATATTTTTATCGGTTTAAAATTGTTGTAAAAAATAAACTTTATATTTTATGACTGCCAAGTATTTGCAAAGTTAAAAAATACAGTTAATTTAAAGGTGTGCAGATTGGTAAGTACCCTAGAAAAGGAAGAATAATTATGACGACAGTAGCACAAGTAATCCAAGATAAGATTGGTCGTGAAATTTATACGATTTCACCCTCTGCCACAGTATTAGAAGCCATTACACTTATGGCAAACAAAGGTATTGGTGCTGTGGTTGTCACTCAAGATACAAAGGTCGTTGGAATTCTTTCTGAACGCGACTATACACGTAAAATTGCGCTTATGCAGCGTACATCTGACCATACAACAGTCGCTGAAATTATGACCTCTAGAGTGATTTCTGTGACCCGTGGCCATACCGTTGAAGAATGTTTAAATTTAATGACTGACGGACACCTACGCCATTTACCTGTAATTGAAGGCGAAACACTGGTTGGGTTTGTTTCTATTGGCGATTTAGTCAAAGCTACGATGGAAGATCAAAGAAAATTGATTGAACAGTTAAGACAATATATTTCAGGTTAAGTTAAATTATAAAAATACAACCCTCCCTCCATATGGAGGGTTTTTTCTTGTGCTTAGAAAACTAACAGCTAAGTTATAATCAAAACTGCCTATTTATTCAAACAAATGACTTCCATCAAGTCATTGATCAGAAATGAAGCACATTTTTTGTATGGACTTTTAAAAACTGTTGGGGGATCAATTCATTTTGGGTATTTTTGAACCCTAGATGGTTATCCTTCTAAGGGGCGACTAGGATGTTTCCGTTGAGGGACCTAAAGGACGTACCACTCGCCTAACATCAGCAGAAACAAAACACTACTTGGTTTGCAGCGCAAAGTTTAGCAACTCCTACGAAAAGTGAGGCATCGCCTACGCAAAGGCATTTAAGCTTTGAGTGTATGGTGTGGCATTGCAAGCGTGTTTATATTCAAATAAATTATTTTTCTCATGCAATTGATTTATTTGAATATTAATTAATAGAAATTCTACTCTTATGTCTGAGTTTTTTACAGTTTAGCTATAAAATATCAAATTTTTTTATTTTAATATATTACAAATAATCATCTATTTTGAGTTGCATGTCTTTAATTAATATAGCTATAAACAATTTACTTCATTAAGTAGAAGCTAAACCTGAATTTCAAATTTAACGACAAAATAAAAACCTAGCCAATGCTAGGTTTTTAGATCAAATCAATTTTTAATCAGTTTAGATTTAACTTTCCAGCAACATAGTCGGCATCTTTGTCACCACGTCCAGAAAGGTTTACAACAATTTTAATTTCTTTCGCTAATTTAGGCGCTTCGCGAATTGCCCACGCCACAGCATGAGAACTTTCTAATGCAGGAACAATCCCTTCTATTCGTGAAAGGGTCATAAACGCATCTAAACACTCTTGATCGGTTGCTGTAGAGTAATCCACGCGGCCTAAATCTTTTAAAAAGCTATGTTGAGGGCCTACACCTGGATAATCTAAACCAGATGCAATCGAGTGCACAGGCAAGGGTTCGCCCTGTTCATCTTCAAGCACATAACATGCCATACCATGAATCTGACTTGGTTTACCTAAAGTCAATGTTGCTGAATGCTGTTGAGTATCCAGACCATGACCTGCTGGTTCCACACCAACAAGTTTAACCTCTGCATCATTTAAAAATGCAGTGAATGCGCCAATTGCATTTGAGCCACCGCCTACACATGCAACTACATAATCAGGTTGTGCGCCAAAGCGATCTTGGGCTTGAACTTTAATTTCATTGCCAATAATAGATTGGAAATCACGTACCATTTTTGGGAAAGGATGCGGTCCAACCACAGAACCAATCGCATAAATAAAGTTTTTAGGATCTTTTAAATACTCTTCAAATGCACTATCTACAGCATCTTTGAGTGTTGCAGTACCTTGAGTGACTGAAACCAGTTTTGCACCTAAAATCTTCATTTTCACGACATTGGGATGCTCTTTTTCAATATCCACCTGTCCCATATGAATTTCACATGGAATACCGACCAAAGCACACGCTGTTGCAAGTGCAACGCCATGTTGACCAGCACCTGTTTCTGCGATTACTTTGGTTTTACCCATATATTTGGCAAGCAAAGCTTCGCCCAAACAATGGTTAATTTTATGTGCGCCTGTATGATTTAAGTCTTCACGCTTTAAATAGATTTGTGCACCACCCAATTGATCAGAAAGGCGTCTTGCATGGTATAAAGGACTAGGACGACCTACATAATTGGCAAATAAATCAGCCAATTCATTTTGAAATTCAGGCGTTTTACGAATTTCTTCATATGCAATATTGATTTCATCCATTGCTTCTTTTAAATGAGGTGGAATAAATTGACCACCATATTCACCAAAAAAGCCTTGTTCATTTGGTAATGCAATACCATTTATTTGATGATCCATTTCTTTCCCTATTTAATAAATTAGCTGTTGAATTTATGAATAACAACTTTGCTTGAGAATAATTTATCGTGACAAATATTTCGTCATATCCTCAATACCTTTAAGGGTCATTGGAAACATATGATCGTCGAATAATTGTTTAATAAGTGCGATGGTTTGCGTGTAATGCCAGTAACCTTGCTCTTCTGGATTTAACCATGCTGTTTTTTCAAAATGATTGCGTAAGCGACGTAACCATACATCCCCAGCTTCATCATTCATATATTCGACAGAACCACCAACCGATTTCAGCTCATAAGGTGCCATACTTGCATCACCTACCACAATTACACGATAGTCTTTCCCGTAGGTATTAAATAAATCCCATGTATTCATGCGGGTAGACGAACGACGATGATTATCTTTCCACACATAGTCATATAGACAGTTATGGAAATAAAAATACTCTAAAGTTTTAAATTCAGTTTTTGCCGCGCTAAACAGTTTTTCACATTGCGCAATGTGTGAATCCATCGATCCACCCACATCAAACAACATCAAAACTTTAATACGGTTACGCCGTTCAGGCACCATTTGTACATCTAGAATGCCCTGTTTGGCAGTTTCATAAATAGTGCTGTTAATATCTAATTCTTCTGCAGCACCTTGACGAGCAAACTTACGTAAACGACGTAAAGCCATTTGCATTTGTCGAGTACCCAAAATTTGTTCATCATCCAAATTTTGAAACTTACGCTGTTCCCAAACTTTTACAGCTGAATTTTTACGACTCGGGCCGCCAATTCTCACGCCTTCAGGATGGTCACCAAAAGCACCGAACGGTGAAGTTCCACCTGTGCCAACCATACGGTTGCCGCCTTGATGTTTTTTGTGTTGTTCACGCAAGCGCTCTTCCAACATCTTCATCAGTTCTTCAAGCGAACCTGCTTTCAGCAATTCAGCACGTTGTTCTGGTGTTAAATGTTTTTCACGTAACTCTAAATCAAACCAGTCTTTGGGAAGTTTTTGAACTTTACTGAGCAGATCATCGATATCAAAAGTATGAATACCTTCAAAATAATCTTTCATGGCACGGTCAAATTTGTCAAAGAAGCGTTCATCTTTGACCATGACTGTTTTTACTAATTGATAAAAATCATCTTGATCGGCAAAAACTAATCCTTCACTAATTGCTTGGTTGAGATCAATGAGTTCACGTGTTGAAACTGGAACACCATATTTCCTGAGGGTATAAAATAATCGCACAAACATGTTGCGATCTCCTCATTAACGACGTGACATAAAGGCTAAGCGTTCAAGCAACTGTACATCTTGCTCATTTTTAATCAATGCGCCATATAAAGGTGGAATCGCTTTTGATTTATCATGATTACGCAAAATATCTTCAGGCATATCATCTGCCATTAACAAGCTTAACCAGTCAATTAATTCAGATGTTGAAGGAGGTTTCTTTAAGCCAGGCACTTGGCGTAATTTAAAGAAGACTTGTAATGCTTCTGAAACCAGTGTTCCGGAGATATCAGGAAAATGAACTGCGATAATTTCACGCATCGTTTCTTCATCAGGAAATTCAATATAATGGAAAAAACAACGACGTAAAAACGCGTCTGGCAGTTCTTTTTCATTATTTGAAGTAATGATCACAATCGGACGTTGAGTTGCAGTAATGGTCTCACCTGTTTCATAGACAAAAAATGACATTTTGTCTAATTCATGTAGCAAGTCATTTGGAAATTCAATATCGGCTTTGTCTATTTCATCAATCAACAATACACAGCGCTCTTCGCTGGTAAATGCATCCCACAACTTACCTGGTTTGATGTAGTTTTTAATATCGTAAACACGGTCATCACCCAACTGGCTATCACGTAAACGAGAAACTGCATCATATTCATACAAACCTTGCTGTGCTTTGGTTGTAGATTTAATATGCCAAGTAATTAATTTAAGACCTAGACTCTCAGCAACTTGTTCAGCCAATAAGGTTTTACCTGTACCAGGTTCGCCTTTGACTAATAATGGCTTTTGCAATGCTCGAGCTGCTTTTACAGCCAGTTTTAAACTATCCGTTGCGATATACTGTTCAGTACCTGTGAATTGTTGAGAATCTACAGACATAACTTACCTTTATTTTTTATTTAAAGTGGTGAAATATTTTTTGCTACAGCGCTTGCTTGGGAATTTTTCGTAGTTTTGTATTTAGACCAAAAAAATCCAATGACTAAACCAATACCCATAACAAATGTAATTAAGGCAAGATTTGACCAAATCAATGGTGAATCCTTGGTAAGAATACCAAATAACAGTCCAAAAATTGCTGGCGCAATCGCTGAGTTTGGTCCTTCAGAAATAGTCGGGGTTGCTAGAACGGCAAATACAATGATCCATGTAATACCGCCAAGTGGCGATGGCAATCGCTTTGAAATCGAATACCAGCACCATAAAATCAACAGCGTCCCAAGAATATAGACGGATATTGCAATATTATCTTCTGGGATAGAATCAAATAGATCTAAAAAATTTGCCCATATTCCTGATAACTGATCAAGCACCACGTAGTCCCTCTGGTTCAACCGCATTTGGGTTAATTAAACCTTCTGGCGGCATTTGAATAAAGAAGCCTTTTGTATTAAGTGAATCTATTACATGTAACACATTTACACGTGCCAATGGTCTAGTTTCACTTAGTTCAAGATGCATTACATGCGTAGCCCGACCAAAGGCAATACGTAGAGGCTCAGAAAGAGCCGCTAAGGGATCTGCACTTTCATCTTTATTTGGATGATTTGGACGAGCCACATAAAGATACATTTCATCTTTTTTGCTCGATTTATAAATATCACAATGCATTTTAAACAACAGCTTCAGTAAAACTTAGTTGACAGCATACATGAAAAAAACAATGGAGACATTATCGAAAGTTAACGCATCAGTCGTTATTTAGGTTCAATTGCTAAATCTTTGATCAATAGTAACGCAATAGTCTTGAAGATTATTCCCCTAAACAATAGCTCAAAAGAACCAGTTCCAATCACTCATTTACTTTCATCTGCATACTTAAAAATTTAATATCTTCTTGTAGTAAATGGATAAGCGGCTGAGTGAGCAATTCATAGCGCCATCCCAGTAAATACCCAGGTAAATCTTGCTCATTACCATGAAATACCACATGATGATACAAGGCATTCAGCCATTTTTTACGCATAAGTACTTCTTTGGGTACTTGCATTTCAAATGAAACCTGAGAAATCAACTCATCTACTTCAACCGTGATTCCCTGAGATGAATGTTTGATTGGGCGAGCAATACGAAGTGGCCACTCATCTGTTTCAGGCAGGAATTTCAATAAATCTAAAATTGTTTTTCCATGCTCACGAACAATATTGGGACGTATCCCCTTAACAGAAGACAATTGAAAATTATTTTTTGGATTAACTTCAACTAAATCAATCATTGTGGCACTTTTGAGAATAAAGCTACGCGGTTGATTCAGTGCTTTAACCATTTCTTCGCGCCAAACACTCAACTGTTGCAATTGCATCAGCTGTTTTCTGGAATGACGGTAATTACCAATATCACAATACAATTTGTCTTTCGGGGTTTCAGAAGCAATTTCAAAGGTCAAATTTTGGCAATCTTCAAGCACATGCGAGTATAAACTTTTCTCTACCAATTCAGCTTTTACTTTTTCAGCCAGACGCATAATGTATAAAACATCATTAGCAGCATAATTCATTTGTTCATCTGTTAGTGGTCGAGCCAACCAATCTGAACGTGTCTGATCTTTATCAATATCGATATCTAAGACTAATTTCAAAGCATTTTGATAACTGACTTGTAGACCATGGCCTAAAAAAGACAGCCCAACTTGCGTATCGAACACATTATTCAGGTTTTTTTTATCTGCATAATGATAAATTAAATCAATATCTTCCCCACAGGCATGAAAAACATTTTGCTGTGCTTTAAAAAGCTCAAACCAAAATTGATCTAAATTTAGAGTTGTACCGTCGAGCAAGAATACTTGACCATTGACATTAATTTGGAATACACCGAGTTTTGGCCAAAGTGTGTCGACTTTAATAAATTCAGTATCTAGACCATAAGTCGAAGTATGTTGCATCAAATTCAACACATGTTCGAGATCGGTCTGTTGATTAATAAATTGAAACATGTCAGTTTAAGTCAAAATGTTACATTCAAATGAAATATGATTTTACCTTAATATATAAAATTTAAATATAATATTTTTAAACTAATTCTCCGTAAACACCTTATTTTTCAATAAAGTTTCTTGTGAATATTTATTTTATATATAGGTTTTACAACTTAATAAAAGCATATTTTAAAGTAATAAATAACCAGGCTAATCATTGATTTAGCTTGAGTGTACATAAAAAATTTAGAATGAATGTAAATAATTTTTAAATTAAACAGAGTTTGTTGATCTTTTAATCGTTATCGCATTTGCGCTAAACATCCAAGCCCAACAAACTCTAAATGCTACAAAACCTAAGATCACTATTTCATTTTCATACGATTATGAACAGCCTGACTTAATGTATGACTATCCACATATTCCAATTCACCACCTTGTGGAACACCTTGTGCGATTCGTGTCATTTGCAAAGACAAATGTTTTGTTGCTTCTACAAGATAATGTGCAGTCGCTTGCCCTTCTACAGTTGCATTAGTGGCTAAAATTACTTCAGTAATTTTACCATCAGTTAAACGTTGCACTAAATATGGAATACCTATCTCTTCAGGACCAATACCATCTAAAGGCGACAAATGTCCACCAAGTACATGATATTTTCCTCTAAAGCTACCAGACTGCTCTATTGCCATCACATCTGCTGGGGACTCAACCACACAAAGCAGTTGATCATCCCGATCATTTGAGCAACAAATATCACAGACTTCATTTTCAGTTAAAGAATGACAAACACTACACTCATGAATATAAGAGGTTGCTTCATTTAGCGCATGCGCCAAACCAATAGCACCTTCTTTATTTTTCATGATCAAATGGAGTGCCATACGTTGAGCCGATTTCGGCCCAACACTAGGTAAGATTCGTAAAGCTTGTACGAGTTGGTCAAAACGGTCGCTAAACACCTATGATTCCTTAGAACAAACCTGAAAGACCTGGTGGTAAACCCATACCTGAATTAGCTTCTTTCATCTTCGCTTCTGTAATAACTTCAGCTTGGCGAGCCGCGTCATTCATTGCTGCTGCTATCAAGTCTTCAATCATATCTGGATCGTCTTGTAACAAATCTGGACTGATTTCGATACGCTTAACAACATTCCGGCAAGTCATTGTTACTTTTACTAAACCGCCACCAGCTTCAGCATTCACTTCAGTTTGGGCAAGTTGTGCTTTTGCCTTTTTAACGTTGCTTTCCATATCTTTCTGCATACGTTGCGCTTGCTGCATAAGCATATTAATGTTCATAAAATACTCCGAACAAAAGTCCTAAATTAAATCTCTGTCTTGCACTTTCATGACTAGTTTTTTTAAATGCCTAGAAGAAAATGAAACAAACTCTTTCACAAATTATGCTTATCTTAAATTAAATCTAATCCATGAGAAAGGTCACGAATAATATCATCGACATCTTCTAAGCCAACAGACAAACGGATTAAACCTTCACGAATACCCGCTGCTGCTTTAGCTTCAGGAGAAAGCTTACCATGAGTCGTTGTCGCAGGATGGGTAATTGTTGACTTAGCATCACCCAAATTGCCTGTAATTGAGATAAATTGTGTGTGGTCAATAACTTTCCATGCTCCTTCTCGCTCACCTTTCACTTCAAAAGAAACGATTCCGCCAAAACCAGTTTGTTGTTTGGCTGCTAACTCATGCCCAACATGGTCTGCTAATCCAGCAAAATAAACCTTTTCCACTTTTGGATGAGCAACCAGCCACTCGGCAATTTTTTGTGCACTTTCAGAATGCGCTTTCATGCGTAGTTTTAAGGTTTCTAAACCTTTCAAAAAGACCCATGCATTGAATGGACTCATCGATGGGCCAGCGGTACGAACATAACCAAATACTTCTTCAAGTAATTTGTGATTACCGACCACAGCCCCACCCAGTGCACGACCTTGTCCATCTAGATATTTAGTGGCAGAGTAAATCACTAAATCTGCACCAAATTGTAATGGGCGCTGCAAAATTGGTGTGCAAAAACTGTTATCGATAGCCAATAAAGCATCATTTGCATGTGCTAAATCTGATAGTGCTTGAATATCAGCGACTTCAGCCAAGGGATTTGAAGGTGACTCAACAAACAGTAAGCGAGTTTCAGGACGAACCGCGTCTTGCCAAGCTGTTAAATCAGTTAAATCAACAAAAGTCACTGCGACATTAAATTTGGCGACATATTTTTCAAATAATGCAACAGTAGAACCAAAAACAGCACGCGAACAAATCACATGATCACCTGCTTTTAAGAACGACATTGCAACTGCCATAATGGCAGCCATACCCGAACTTGTTGCCACAGCCCGTTCACCACCTTCGAGTGCAGCTAAACGCATTTCAAACATTGCTACTGTTGGATTGGTAAAACGTGAATAAATATTGCCTGGTTCAGCACCAGAGAATTTTGCTGCTGCTTCCGCTGCATTTTCATACACAAATGACGAAGTGAGGAAAATCGGCTCACTATGTTCACCTTCAAAACTGCGTGTATGACCTGTACGAATCGCTAAAGTATCAAGTTGGTATTCAATGTCGTCGTGCTGGCTCATTTCAACTACTCAGTCCAAAAACTGCCTTTGTAAAATATTGCCAACATTTTGAGCGTCCTATGTATTTAAGGTCAAGGTAAAATCGTAAATTATCACATACACTTCGCTTAAATCTGCATAAAAATGAGACAAACACCGCTTATGACACAAGTATCAGCTAAGTTCCAACAGCGCAAATCCAAATTGAAGAATCTAACCACACGTATCTTCAATGGTAAGTCATTGGTTTTATCTCAAAGTACCCCTTATAAAATTATTGCAGAGCATCATCAAACCAAAGTGCGTTACTATGCAGCTGTTGAAAAAAAATTTAAGGAACCTTTGGTTTTTACAGCACCATTGTCTATCAATATGGCAATCTATGATCTCTACCCTTATCGTTCACTCATTAAATATTTTACTGAACAAGGTTATGATGTTTATCTATTGGACTGGGGAAAACTCAGTTATCAAGATCGCAACTTAAACTTCTTATATTTTATTGATGAAGCCATGCCGTTATGCATTAATAAAATTCGAGAGCATGCTCAAAGTGAGCAAATATCCCTTCATGGGTGGAGTATGGCTGGCATTTTTGTATTACTTTACACGGCATTACGCCAACCCAATTATGTTAAAAACTTAATTATCTTGGCCAGTCCAATTGACAGTTACGCCTCGGGTGGCATTGGTAAACTTTATCAAAAAATAAATAATTTGATTATAAAGAGTCAAAAACTGAAAGATACTTTATATAAAGGTGGTTTACCGAAAAAACTGATACATACCCCCGGCTTACTCAATGCCATTGGTTTTAAGATTTTAGATCCAAAGGGTTGGTATGAGGGTCATAAACAATTGTTGCTAAATTTAGATGACAAAGAACTCTTGCATGAACACGCCACCCTTGGAAATTTTTTAAATCACATGGTGGATTACCCCGGTGGTGTCAATCAAGACATGTTATTTAATGTTTGGCTGCAAAATCCACTGAAAAATGGGGCAATTCAGCTCAGTAACCATAAAATTGAACTTAGAAATATCGACTGTTCACTGATGATTGGAGCTGGAAAAAATGATCAAATGGTCACCGCAGATGCAGTTAAGCCTTTAAGTGAATTGACAAAGAGTAGTGATGTCACGTTTACTCTTATTCCTGGGGGACATTTAGGGCTAATGTCTAGTCAAAAAAGTGCAGATGAATTTTGGCCTACTCTGTCCAGATGGTTAGAACAAAGATCGACAAAAATTTAAGAGATAGATATGAAGACTACAGTTGCATTTATTGGTTTAGGCGCAATGGGCTATCGTATGGCAGCACATTTACCCAAATATTTTGATACCGTATATGTATGGAATCGAAATTTTGCAAAGGCTAAGCAACATGCAACTCAGTTTGGTACTCAAGCGGTCGAACTTGATCAAGCAGTACAAGCTGATATTATTTTTTCATGTTTACCGACTAGCCAAGATATTGATGATTTAATCCAAGATTTAAAGATCAAAAATGGCGCGATTTGGGTCGATTGTACCAGTGGTGTACCTGATGCTGCGCGTAAACAGTCTGAGTATCTTCTCAAAAATAATATTCACTTTTTGGATGCACCTGTAAGTGGTCAAACCATTGGCGCTGAAAATGCAACACTGACCTTCATGGTCGGCGGTTCGGCAGAAGCGTTTCAAATTGCCCTACCTGCAATGCAAGCGATGGGTAAATTAATTAAACGTGTTGGTGACTCAGGTGCAGGCTTTGCAGTAAAAGCTGTAAATAATATGATGATGGCGGTTCATTTATGTGCGGCTGCTGAAGGATTTACCACACTGAAAGCACATGGAGTAGATTTAAATGAAGCACTTGATTGTATCAATGCATCCAGTGGTAAAAGTGGTGTGACTGAAACCGCACTACCGCAACGTATCCTCAATCGTAGCTTTCCACTGACCTTTGCTTTACCCTTATTGGCAAAAGATACCGGTATTGCCATTGATTTAGTTCGTGATGCAAGATTATCAGCACCTATTCTTGGTTTAACACAAAGCTTAATTACCGTAGCCAATAGTCTTTCAGAGCCTGATAGCGATTTTTCTACCGCCGTAAAAATGTATGAATCATGGAGCAAAATTACATTAGATTAATTTTTCGTCATTGAATAATCACAACTAAACCTTATAATCACATTAAGTGACATGTAAATATGTCAATTTCGAGGTCGTATCATGAATAAATATGTAATTGCTACACTTTCTAGTTTATCTATTTTAGTCGCTAGTCACGCTTTTGCTGATAACACCCAAGAATGTAAAAAATTGCAAGATGATTACAATGTCATTTATGCATCAAAAGGGTTCTGTTTTAAAGATCCTGAAGCAAAAGCAAAATATAATAATGACAATTGTTATACAAGTAAGCCTAAATTTTCTGAAAAAGAGCAGCAAAAACTTGACTCTATCAAGGAACGTCAGAAAGAATTGAACTGTAAATAATCACATTCACACCTTCAAGGAAATAAACATGGCTTATGATGATCAGAATATATTTGCACGAATTTTACGTGGTGAACTTCCTGCAATTAAAGTTTATGAAGATGATCATGTGCTTGCATTTATGGATATCATGCCGCAAGCCGATGGGCACACTCTGATTATTCCGAAGGCTCCAGCTATCACATTGCTAGACTTAGATCCTGAAATTGCAGCTTATACAATCAAGATTGTGCAAAAAATAGCGCAAGCAATTGAAACAGCTTTGAATACTCAAGGTATTGTATTGATGCAACTTTCTGGGGCTTCTGCTGGACAAACCGTACCTCATGTACACTTTCATTTAATTCCGAGCTCGGTGCATGAATTAGGTCGTCACGCTATTCAAATGGGTGATCAGGAAAAAATTAAAGGGTTTGCTGAAAAAATTAAGATTGCACTGGCTTAATTAAAAATCTTTTTAGAATCAATGGGGCTAATCAGGCCTCATTTTTTTATTTAAATTACACAAATGTTAAATTCACGTCATTAAATTGTCATTTTTTCTTCACTGATATGTAACAAAGTTTACAGATACTGCATGCAAGTTAGTAAGTAGTGCACAAATCCACACTTACTGAATAAAAAAAGTAACTGCAAACCCATTGAACATGTTTTGGAGAAATCTCAATGAAAAAAGTGCTACTCGCTGCAGCAATCGCCACCCTTAGCATAAGCGCAGCTCAAGCAGCGCCAACATTGTATGGTAAATTCAACGTAACTTTAGATCAAATCGATAATAATGGCTTTAAAGACGAAAGCGTAACTAAAGTAAACTCTAACGCTTCTCGCATTGGTGTTAAAGGCGAAGAGAAATTAACAGATAAATTGTCTGCAGTTTACTTGGCAGAATGGCAAATCAGTGCTGATGGTGATGGCGATGCTTTTACTAACCGTAACCGTTTCGTGGGGATTAAATCAGACGGTATCGCAACTTTAAAAGTGGGTCAGTTTGATTCATATTTCAAAAATGCTGCTGGTAACAACCAAGATATCTTCAACGATCACAATGAACTCGATATGACTGCGATTTTAGTTGGTGAAGATCGTTTAAAAAACGTGATCGGTTTTGAAACTGATAAAAAATTATTGGCTGGTTTAGCTTTCAACATCATGTTCCAGCAAGGTGAAGAATCATCTGCTTTAAAAAATGATGCTAAAGGCCAAAAAGGTAGTCGTGATAGTTTCGGTGATGGTATCTCTACCTCACTTACTTATGACAACAAAGACTACGGTTTAGCTGCTGCTGTTGCAGGTAACTTCGGTGTTGCATCTAAATATAATGCATATAACTCTGAATTAGGTAGTAACACAATCTACTCTGACGCAATCCGTGTTACAGGTTCTGTAGACTTGAAACCTGCGGGTCTTGATGGCTTAGTATTCGGTGCATTATGGCAAACAGCCAAACCAACTGATGACACTGTTGCAACCACTTCTGGTACTACAGTAACATCGTTCAAAGGCTTGAAAGAAAATGCTTATGGCATCACTGCTGCATATGCGATTCCTTCTACACCAATTAAGCTAAAAGCTGAATATATTTCTGCAACAACAGAACTCGATGGGCGTGATGATCGTAAACAAGACCTTTACGGAATTGGCGCAGACTACAACATCAATAAACAAGCTCGCTTCTATGGTGTTGTTGGTCAACAAAAACGTGATTGGTCAACGACATCTACCCCAGAGAAAAAGAAAACTGTTATTGGCTTAGGTATGGAATATAACTTCTAATCCTAATCTTTATAAAAACGGTAAGTCATCTTGCCGTTTTTTATTTCGACTCAACAATAAAAAACTAATTTTATAAAATTCATATTCATTAATGAAGTAACCATAATACAAATTCAGCATTTTTATAAATAGCACATACGTTTAATCATCCATGACAGACCTGTCATTTAGCAACATCAATTTCATCATTGGATAGGCATACAGTTTCTTAAACGAAAACTAAAAATCATTAAATTTATGTTTTGTATGAACTCCTAGAAACTGTTAGCTATCGATTCATTTTTTGTACTTTTGAATCATAGACGGTTATCCTACTGTGGGGCGACATGGATGTCGCCGTTGGGGGGAGGTACAGGAGGTACCCTCGCCCATGAGCAAAAACAAAGCACTGCTTTGTTTGAAGCGCAAGGTTTGGCATCCTCTACAAAGTGAGGCATCGCCTACACAAAACTATTTAAACTTTAATGTAAAGTGCGGTATTGCAAGCTTTTTTATAATCAAACACTTTATTTACTCATGCAATTGATTTAATTAAAAATATAAATTAAGAGAAATTATATTCTTGTGTCTGAGTTTTCGACAAGCTGACTATAGGCTATGACAGGAGTTATATTCTAAACAAAAAAATAAAAACAAGCTCGATAGAATCTTAGGATTTCACTATCTCAGTTTTAAACGGTTAAAGTTTGATATAGGTTCGAAAACCACGACTCGCATAATATGAAGCAGCACCATTATGATAAGTAAATGTACGCCCATAACGCTGATCACAAAAGATCGCGCCACCTTGCTCACGTAATACTCTTGGTGTCTCGACCCAACTGGATGTTTTTAAGTCAAAATTGAATATTTGTTGTAGGGTATAATACTGTTGTTCAGTCATTAGCGCTAAAGCATGCTTCTGCACCCAATCGATCACCGTATCTTCAGGAGGATGATCCTTGCGGCTGAGTAACGCCTCTCGATCATAACACATGCTACGCCGCCCTTTTGGCGACTCAATTGCACAATCAAAAAAATACAGACCTTCTGTATTCGGTAAAACAACCACATCAGGCTCACCGCCAGTCATTTCCATTTGTTGTAAAGCCGGTAGCTTTTCAGGACAAAGCAAAAGTTGTCTTTGTATAAAATCCCAGCTCACTTGTGCATGTCGTTCTATATGCTGTTGAAAGCGCTGTTCTAAAGTTTTTAATAGATTTTCAATTTGTAACGGACTATGTTTTTCTTGCTGTTTTGTCATTTTATTTTACTGCCTTATTTTAAGTCTTTATTAGCATAGCATTATCTCTCAAGCCTAACCAAATCCAATTTTTAGACATACGGAATTGGAATAATTAAACAGTGTGGCACTGATAATTCAATGAATTTCTCTGCATATGCAATTCCTTTTATACCAATTCAACTAAAGTTAAATATATTTTTGCAATGACAAAAAAATGGCCATGGCGATCATAAGTTATGGAATTAGCGTTGACTACAATATCAATAAGCAAGCTCGCTTCTACGCAATTATTAATTAAAAAAAGTAATGAGACAGTTGCATATAGAGAACAAAAACTGTTATCAACTTAGCTATGGAATATAACTTCTAATCCTAATCTTAAAAATAGCAAGAAATCTTGTCATTTTTTACTTAACAATAAAATATTTTAAAAATCTCGTATTTCATCAAACCAAGTATTCACTGTTTCTTGATCTATATCTAATGTTGAAGCTTCAACCAGTTGCTGTATAGCAAGACCAATATCTTCTCTTTCAACAGTTTCAATATTGGGCAATGTATTAAACATCGCTACAAGTTCAATAATTACCTCCTCCACATCTTGCTTCGTCTTCGCCTTGGAGATTTCTTTTAAAGCAAATTTATATGCTTTGATCGCTATTTTTGCATTACAGCTTTCCCAATTTTCAAATGGAATCCCATATTCATTGGTAAACCATATTGAACTCCTCAATTTAGACACCGAAGAATAATCCAATTGCTTTTCTTTAGCTAAATACTTTAATTCAGCATTTAACCTTTTCCCTATTTTTTCATCAATATTCCATCCAATGAAGGAGGTTAAATTTTCCCAAGTATTTAAAGCTGGAAAGCCTTCCAAATTTACGGCATAGCGTATCCCAATACGTTCAAGTCGGTGAAGTTGTTTTAAAATTGTTGTATTGGTTATATTCCCAGTTAAGTTTAGATTTTTTAAATTAGGAAACTGTAATAAACTTCCACAATCAAAAGCTTGGCCTAAAGGTTTAACAGTTAAATCTAACGATGTTATTGCCGCTAAATTTTTCATAACAGGAAGATGGTATGCCGATATTATTGGATCTTGGTTTGTTGTTGGCTCTATTCTAATATGGGGATATGGTGCGGTGGTAATAATTTCAAAATGCTCAATATGACCAGCCAAATGAAGCGAATATAACGCCTTCTTATTCTCATCATCAGGATGACTTAAATCCAGTATGATTGGATGTTCGTCTGCTTTGATTGAAAAGTTATGAATTTGAGCATCACTTTTAAATCTAGACAAATCGCTTGCGTAGGTCGCCAAGAAAAATCTTCTATTACTCTTTTCTTCGACCATTCAATAAAACCCTGATCATTTCCCCAATAATAAAAAAATCTCGGCCAATTTCCATAAGGATACAAATGCGGATTTTGTTGACCATGTGGCGTATAAAAAATATTAAAAGCATCCCAATTGATTACAGCATTTTCATCGACAAGAACATCAACCTTTTTCTTGTCCATTCCGATTCGACCAATTTAGAAGCTTCCTTGCCCTGCTGGAATTTTTATGTGATGGCTATTTGTACCTATTAAAGAAACATAAATGGGAGTATTTCTATCCATGTTCATCCATTATTTGTAAATTGCAGTGTTCAGATTTCAGCAAATATAAGTACTTATGATTGTGCAAATAAACTCTACATAGAATATATCAAGTTTAAAGCTTAGCCTTTGTTTCATTTTAACAAAAATATGAACATGTTAGGTTTAGCTCTATATTTCAACTTTCCCAATTTAGATACTTAGATGGTCTAAATGACCTTGATGATCTATTTTGACCACAATCAGCTGATCAGATAATTTCTGATTAACAGTATAATCAAAGATGGTAAAATATGATGTATCATATTTTCCATCTGGATAAAGCCCACGCCCTGTTAAATATAATTTGGTAAAAATAAAAAATCATCACCTAATTCTTTAATATGAAAATCCACATTTTCTTTACCCCCTCCAACTTCAAAATCCTGTTGAATGATGCATTGGTTTTATTGATCAAATTTTGCGATATTTTCTAGAAAGTGATTTATTTGATCTAAAGTTTGCTTATTTAAAATATCTTGCCAATTTACCAATATAGCACTAGCTCCAAAAATGTTGGCACTCTTTACACTTCGTTCCATTTTTATAAAAAAAGAGTGGAAAACCAAGCAATAAAAAAACCAAATAAGCGGGACGTTTTCCTTGTGTATATGACTGTATATCACTACTACCACAATTTGGGCAACTTTCACTTGCTCCAAACTGTTGTTCTAATTCTTGGCTAAAATCTTGGGTAAGTAATCCTTTAGCCTCTTCTGCATAGCTTTCAGGAACTAACAGTCGCACACCACCCAAAGCATTGGAGTAAAGCCAATCCATGTTAATGGTGTGTTCATTTTCAATACGTGCTGGAATTTCAGCTGCTTCTAATTGTGTTTTGGCAATCTGAGCCTCGTAAGGAAATGAATATGTTTCAGCGACCACCCATTGCATAAGAACACCTAACAGAAATAAAATTGAATTTTAAGCTCAATTCATTTAACTGTATATTGCATAAATTTATTCAGTTGATACTTTCATTTTTTAAGCTATGTCAAAAAAAGCAAATTTCATAAAAAATAAGGAAATACGTTGAAGGATAGATAGGTTTTAAATTCCTGTACAAATTCTTCCGAGCTAATAGAAAAATTATTATGAATTATTTAAATTTCATCCTTTATCCTATTCTGCTTAAGTAACCCATAACTATAGTTTGTCGTAACTCTATCCTACTTTTCTATATTTTGATGAGGATATAAAACAACAAAATTTACATCTTATTCTTACTATTTATTATTTTCTTTCACACATAAAAAAACACCCCGTTCTCGTTAGAGAACGGGGTGTTTTAGATTTAAAAGCTGGCGATGACTTACTCTCACATGGGTAACCCCACACTACCATCAGCG
>NZ_JBIMCW010000011.1:0-134031 GCF_048552295.1 Acinetobacter legionensis | reverse complement strand
GTTGGTTAGAATATCGGCCTGTCACGCCGAGGGTCGCGGGTTCGAGTCCCGTCCGCTGCGCCATTTATCTTTTTTCCTGAGATCAAGATATTTGGAAGTATAGGAATTTGAAAGAGAATTTTGTTTTCTTTTATCTTCTGATAAAGTAATATTGTGATGATCCTCACTCAGGGCGCTTAGCTCAGTTGGTAGAGCGTCTGCCTTACAAGCAGAATGTCGGCGGTTCGATCCCGTCAGCGCCCACCATATACAACGCAGCGGTAGTTCAGTTGGTTAGAATATCGGCCTGTCACGCCGAGGGTCGCGGGTTCGAGTCCCGTCCGCTGCGCCATTTATCTTTTTTCCTGAGATCAAGATATTTGGAACTGTAAGAATTCAAAGTTTTTGATTTTTAAAGATCAAATATTATATGCTTTGTATAGCTTATCCCCATCTTTAGGATAGAACTTAAAATTAAATCATCGATTTTCTATAGGTTCAAACAGAGTTAACAACTTTGTTCATCCTCGCTCAGGGCGCTTAGCTCAGTTGGTAGAGCGTCTGCCTTACAAGCAGAATGTCGGCGGTTCGATCCCGTCAGCGCCCACCATGTTTTCCGATCTAGTTATTTGTTTAGAACTTCTATATAATATATAAGCATAAGTATTTTAAGAATAAATTTTCAATGAGAAATCCATATCAACGTAAAGCTGCGTCCGCAACTCAAAAAAACTCAGTACAAACTCTAGATCAATACAAACATTTTGTGGAAACGATTGTTTCACAAACTAAGGTTTTTGTACTTTATGATGATGGTTGGGCTTTATGTGCATCACCTACCGGGCAACAGTCTTTAGCCGTTTGGCAAAGCCGAAATTTGGCACAAATTTTGATTAAAGATAACTGGAGCCGTTATGCGGTTCAAGAAATTGAACTCATTGTTTTTATTGAACAGATGATTCCTTTTATTAAACAAAATAATACTGCGATTTCTATAAATTTAACCCCAGAAGGGCAAAATATTTTAGTTTCAACAAATAAATTTCTACTTGATATAAAGAATTATTTATATCGAATGTATACGACTCAACCAGAACTATTTCAAAACAATAAGCGCTTGCCTTTACCACGTAAAATTCGCTTACATTAGTAAAGTCGTATACATAATCAACGTGATGGCGTTGAGCATTTTAATATTCGCCTAAAATCCAACCACTGATATAGGCAAAATACTCTCTTAACCATGCGTTATAGCGTGTCGTGAGTGGAGTTTCAGCGCCTACTGTAATGAAATTGTGATAGCCTTGTTTTCTTGCGATTGCTGCGGCACGTAAAGTATGAAAATCACTGGTGACAATTGCAATTTTAGAATTTAAAGTCAAATCATGTTCTTTTAAAATCGCTTGGCTATTTTTAAGATTTAAGTCAGTACTGGTGCTTTTATTTTCTTGTAGAATTCTACTGGCTTTGATTTGCATATGCTCTTGTAAATATTGCGACATAATTTCTGCTTCAGGTTTTTCTTCACCAAAATCTAAACCACCACTGACAATGATCAAAGCTTGTGATTGTTGTTTTGCAATTTCACCAGCTTGATCTAAACGTTTTGCGAGGGTCGGTGAGGCTTTTCCTTGGGTAATGCCACTGCCTAACACAATAATTGCTTGTAGATTATTTTCTGCTGTATTTTGTTGGGATTTTAAGTGGATATAACCAAAGAAGCCGATTAAGCTGACAGACCAAAGCGTAAATAGAACCCATCCTAAACGCCAGATTTTCTTTAACTTTAAGTGTTGTGCTAAATACTGCTGAATGTGTTGGCTCCATAGCGCTGTAGTGATAAAGACTAAGCCAATCAGCAAAGGGAGTATTGTTCCTAAGTGGATTTTTTTATATAAAATTAAAATAAATCCATCGAGGAATAAGGCAAATCCCAGCAAAAAAAAGACAATGCGGAAGAGTTTATTGTTATACATGGGTGAAAACAAATCATTAAAAATTAGTCTAATTCTAAACGAAATCTGTGCATTTATTATATATGAATCAAAAAAAACCGAGCAATTGAACTCGGTTTTGGTGGGTAAATTTATTCAATAGCCCCTAATAAACATCACGACGATAACGACCATCTAAACGTAATTGTTCAACTGTGTCTTCTCCAAGGATATCAATTAAAGCGAGATCAACATCAGTCGCCATACCATTGATACTGCCACAGACATAGATCACCGCATCATTGGTAACCCATTTTTTCAGTTCTTCGGCATGATCACGCAGTTTATGATGTACATAAATTTTTTCAGCTTGATCACGAGAGAAAGCTAAATCAATACGTTTTAGCATTGCTGTATTTTGCCAAGCTTGAATTGTATCTTTAAAGAAATAATCGTTTGCTTGTTGGCGTTCACCAAAAATCAACCAGTTTTCAGTATAGTCCATACGGACACGGGCATGAATCAAACTCATTAATCCAGCAATTCCTGTACCATTTCCAATGCAAATAATCGGACGGTTATCCGTAATTAAATGGAATGATTCATTATTACGAATTCTCAACGCAATTTTATCACGTAATTGAACATGTTCCGTCAGCCAACCAGAGCCTAGACCAAGTTCACCTTGAGCATTCAGTTGCTGGCGAACTACTAAACGCAATACTTGCTGACTTGGAATACTGGCAATCGAATACTCACGAGTAGGTAGTGTAGGGAGTTGCTCTAGTAAATGCTGCATGTTGGCAAAAGGTTCAACATCAACCGTTAAATCGCGATCCCAAAGTGCTTCTTGAATACTTTGCTCGAGTGAATCCACGGTTGTATCTGCATGAACTTGATATTTATTTAAAAACAATTGAATACGTTCAGGACTATTCCCAGTTTGAATTTCTGCAATATCGCCAGCTTGCCAATCCGTATCATAGCTTGTTTGTAATTCAAGATTAAATGCGGGTGCGCCTAAGCTGTTTGGATTGAGTAATTCTCGTTTTGTTAGACGCCATTGATCAAATACTTTATCAATAGACATTGTTTGTAGATCGAGTTTTGTGGCTTTTGCTAAAGCATCATTCCAATGTTGGATATCTGCATTATTACCATTGTTGACTTCAAGCGTAGCAAACAATTGTTGCGCGCCAGAATGTTTTAACCATGCATCTATGCGATGCCCAAAGCTACAATAGGTCTCAGGATAGTCTTGTGAACCCAATGCTAGAACCGCATATTTCAAATGCGAAAGATCCAATGATGTAGCCATAAGCTTTTTCTCAAAGTGCGAGGCTAAGTCAGGTGCTTCACCTGTACCATAGGTACTTGCAATCAAGAGAATTTGTTTGGCTTGCTTGAGGTCATCTTCAGAGAGTTGTTGTACAGCTTTTACTGTTGTTGGCTGATGGGCTTCTTGCAGACTGGTTGAGGTACGCCATGCCAATTGCTCAGACATTCCTGTTTGAGAGGCATAAGCAATTAACCAAGGTGTTGCGTTGGGATCAATTTGAATCGCTGAACCAGATTGTTTTGCAGCAAGGGTGAGTCGCTTTTGCTTACGACGTTTTAAATACAGCATCCATCCAGTAACAAAAAATAATGGCATTGCCAATGCTGCAAGCATTGCGATGAATTGAAAAACTGGGCCAAAGAAACTACCACGGTGCACAGGGAGCATACTTCCCATGATTTTTTCATTGAGTGGTTTACTTTCGTATAAGTCTAATTTTTCAATTTGTGCAGTTTGATAGTTATAGGTTGCTTTGTTTCGTGCACGCTCATGTTGTGGAATAGCATCAACAAAGGTGAGTTCAACTTTACCATCTGGCTTTTTAGGAATCGAAACAGTTAGTGTCGAATAGTCACGTTTAATTTGAGCATTAAACCCATTCCATGTTTGAGTAAGTACATGTTGAATTTGTTCTGGTTTTAAACCTTCTTTATTCTCATGCTTATTTTCACGGCCTGATTGTGCTTGATGACCTGCCGTTGGATTTTGCTTTTCGCCATGTTGTTGTTGAGGATTGCCAGAAGCCCCTTGACGTCCTTGACCTTCTCCACCGCGTACCGCTTGCATTTCAGGCTGAGGTCGTTCAACCCCCATTACTTTAAACATACCATTACGCCACCAGTCATACGACCAATACAGCCCTGTACATGCTAAAAGTAAATAAAAGATCACCACCCATGTTCCGACAACAGCATGTAGATCCCAAAGGAAATTACGACCTTTGAGTTTAGGCTTAATGGCAAACCATTGTTTAAAAGAATGCTTTTTCGGCCAGCGTAAATAGAGACCACTGAGTACAAAGAAAATTAACATCAAGGTACTGGCACCAGTAATTTGTTTACCGACTTCACCCACAGTTAAGTTACGATGTAATTGCTGTATAAATTGAAAAAAATCTTTGCCTTTCACTTCAGGAAGAACTTCGGCCGTGTAAGGGTTTACCATCATGGTATAACCTCTACGTGCGCCTTCTTTGACAATATTAATATTTGAAGCTTCTTCAGCGGCTTTCGCAACCGTAATACTGTTGATCTTCATTTCAGGGTTTTGGGTTTGGAAATGCTGATAAATTTCAGCAGGCGTGAGTTTTGCCTGATTTTCAACTTTTACCGTGTAGCTATCTGGGTTTAACCATCTTTGAATAGGTTGTTCATAAGAATAGATTGCACCAGTCACTCCCATAATTGAGAGAATTAAACCAGCTGTAATCCCTAGAAACCAGTGAATTTGAAAAAAAGTCTTTTTAAACATGGCAATGCAAAGGGCAGAATATTTTTGATAGCAAATTATAGCTGAATAAATCGGAGAGATAATGAATTTTGCAGATAATATTTATTCTCATTATCATTTTTATTAAAATAGCGAAGTACAAAAAACCTCCAAAAATGGAGGTCTTTTAAAATTTTAAATTAAAGTGTCTTGGGTTCACCAACAACTTCTTTTAAATGTTTACGCAGTGTTTCAAAGGGGAAATTCTTACTATTCATACGTTTAGGTAGAATATATGCGCCTTGTTGGCCTTTTACTTTAAAGTTTACCAGTAAGAATTCAGGGGTGTTGTACCATTCATAAATGTCTTTCCAAGCCACTGTTCCAACACCTTCTTGTACACCCATTTGTTGACGCATCACAATACCGCTTGGCTGTACACCTAATTTTACACCTTTGATTTCCTGAACTGGAAATTCATTCATCTTGCGTTTTACATACCATTCAAGACCGAACTTGCGAACCAAAAGATAGATGGCAACTGCAGCAAGAACCACCCAAAAAATAATGGTTGAATAGTTTTTAATTAAAGCGATGCCAAGTAATGAGAGTATGACTGCTACACCCATGATTGCCCAAGCTTTAATCCCAATTTTATTGGTACTACGCCAAATTGCAAGTTGAGCGCCGCGTTGTTCGGCTTCCGAAACTTCGTACGGAACAGGTTGTAAGGTATAAGCGTAAATATTCTTGGCAGTCATAGTGTCAGTAATGTATGTAAATCTAGTCAGAGTTTAGCACTAAATCTCAAGATTTAGTGCACCTATTGTACCAAATAACGATGCAATTTTGATGCAGATTTATAAAGAAGCCAATTCAGTAGATTGATCATCTCGTTCATGGCTTAAATTTTGTTTCAAGCTACTCAGTTGCTTTAAAATACTGAACATTAATGACAATTGTTGAAGAATAATGAGTGATTTAGAGTCTTCTGACTCAGATTGGCTTAAACGGGCACGAATGGCTTTCAACATATTATGCGCGGTTAAATCAGGCATTTCATCCCGTAATAAAGCCCCAGAGATATCATCTAAAGCTTGATCCAATAGATTAAGCACCTGTTGATCTTTCACTTGCTCACGATGTGCACCGAGTGCTGCGATATAGCTAAGGAAGGTATGATTTAGACATAAGAACTCAAAAGCTAAGCTTTTTTGACTTGGGTCAAAATCTGGTTCAGTGGCAAGGGTTGAAATCAGTGAGGCAACATCTGCATCGCGATTATGCGCAGCACGACGAACAATTCGATAATCTAAACTATTGTTGCGTCCCTGATGATATTGAACGACAACGTTTGCCAAATAATTGCATTGAGCTTCCAATGAGCGTTGAATGGTGCGGGGTAAACGACGGAACTTCCAGTCAGGGAAAATAAAACTGACACCGAACCAGGCGAGGGCACAGCCAATAACAGTGTCGATCATACGGGGCAGAGCGGCTTCATACCCCAATCCGTCCAAGTTGAAATTGATCAATGCCATGATGGTAATAAAGGCTGTGGCTTGAGCATATTGTTTACTGCGTAAATCAAAAAACAATACACCACTGAGTACGAGTAATAAGAGTTGTCCTTCAATAGATGGCACAAAATACAAAATCATATAACCTAAAATAATACCACCCAATGTTCCAATAATCCGTAATCTCAAACGACGCTTGGTGGCGTTAAAGTTCGGTTGACTGACAAACAGCGCGGTTAATAGAATCCAGTAACCGTATTCAATATTGGTGAGTTGCACAAAAATGTAGCCAATAAACAAAACAATCGAAACGCGAATTGCATGTCTAAAAAGTACAGACTCGGGGGTTAAATTTTGTTTGATTCGAATGGCAATATCATCCCATCCTTTGAGGTCATCATCTTTGAGTTGGTTTTCAAAATTTTTACTTTGATCGTATTTTATATGTCGTTCAGTTTCGAGATTTTGTAATTGTGCATCAATCGACTTTAAGTTTTGATAAAGCGCAAACAGTGAATTGACCCAAATTAAGTCATAATTTTCTTCTTTTTTGAGTTTATCCAGCGAGTATCTGAGGTTTTTAAAAGCATGCTCAAAACGGACATTATGCTGGTAGGTGGTACGGTGTAAGATACTATCGCTTAGATCCTTGCAGGCTTTGCCTTGCAGCGCTAAAATGCGTTGAAAACGAAATAACACATCACTATGTTCAAACATTTTGGCCAGCTTTTGATAATCAATATGTGCTGAATCGGCCCGTTCATGAATATCTTGTGCAACAAAGTAATATTGTAAACTACGACGCGTATCTCGTTGACCTCGGTCACCCTTTAAACGCGTCAACAAGGCAGTACGCATATCATTAAAAATGCTGATGAGCTGCCCATTTTCCATAGACAAACTAATCATACTGTCTTGATAGCTGGTTGGTGTCATATCGACATCAAACAAATTGGATTTGGAAAATAGAAAATTACCTAATGATGAAAAACATTGAGACAATTTGTCTTGAACTTGCCGTACAGGGAACAGTAAAAAACTGATGGTTGAAATAAGCCCATACCAAATTGCACCAACCACCAATAGACTTGGCTGGATATACCATTGATCAAATAAATGCACCCCAAGCATGGAATACACAGAAACCACCAAACAGCCATAAGAAATGGTGGCATAGCGACGTCCCAAAGAACCCAATAAAATCCAACCGATACAAGAAACAATCAAACCTAAGGCAAACAGAATAGGGTAAGGAAAGAGCAGGCTCACTGAGGCAGCGGTGATAAAGAATCCGATATAGGTATAGATCAAATTCATGATACGTACAGAGAAGCGATCGTCTATATCACTGAGACCTGCTGCAACCACACCTAATGTAAGAGGAATAGTCATTAACTGCTGCCCCAACAGATAAGGTACAAATGCAGTCCCTGTAAAGGCAATGATCATTCTCAAGTTATACATGAAACTTGTGTTGTAGGTTGCTTTTCTGAGTTTTAACAGCCAAGTGTTCAAAGGAAATCCTTGTTAAATCAATAGGGTGTTATTTACTTGGGCAATGCGATTTGGCTTATATGGCTTTTCACTTATCTTTGTGACAAATCATACAATGGACAGTGTAAACTTGTCTGCAACATTCCTTATCAAATTATAAACCATCTATGTCTGAAAAAAACGTTGGTCAGCAGTATTCAACGGGCTGGATTATGCTTTTGGCTTTATTTACCTCTTTGGGCCCATTATCCATTGATATGTATTTGCCAGCATTGCCACAAATGGCGCAAGATTTTAATGTGACGACCCAGCAGATCGCCAATACCTTGCCGGCGTATTTTTTTGGTCTTGCTGTTGGTCAATTGATTTATGGACCAATCAGTGACCGTATCGGGCGTAAGAAACCGCTTTATTTTGGTATGACCTTGTTTGCTTTTGCTAGCTTGTTGTGTGTTTTAGCACCTGATCATTGGTCGTTGATTGCCGCACGTGTTTTACAAGCCTTAGGGGGCTGTGTGGGGGTGGTGATGGCACGGGCTGCAATTCGAGACCGTTTAGATGTGCAAGGTTCGGCGCAAGCTTTTTCCAGTATGATGATTGTGATGGGGATTGCCCCAATTCTTGCTCCAACCTTGGGTGCAGTGATTCTACAATTCTTTAGTTGGCAAAGTGTGTTTATCGCTTTGTTTATAATTGGATTATTTTGCTTGTTTTGTGTACATTTTTTCTTTAAAGAAACACTCGAATCAGAACGCAGGTTGCATCTCAATTTTAAACAAGTTTTTATCCTCTATGCTTCTATTTTTAAAGACCGAAGCTTTCGTTTTCCAATGTTGGCAGGTTGTTTTACCGGAGCAGCATTATTTTGTTATATCAGTTCCGCAGCAGCAGTGTTGATGGATGGCTATCATTTAACTCAGCAACAGTTTGCTATTGCCTTTGGTTTTAATGCTTTCGGTATTATTTTGCTGTCTTCTATCAATAAGCATTTAGCCAACCGACTCTCGGTGATTCTACGTTTAAAAATTGGTGGTGTGATTCAAGTAATAGGTGGGCTGATTGTTGTCTATGCGGGTTTCATGTCTATTGCGCCACTGGTGATTGTGATGTTGGGTTTATTCCTTACGGTTTCAGGTATTGGTTTTACTGGGCCGAATGCGATGGCATTAGCGATGTCTGAACAAGGCTCAAGAGCAGGAACTGCAAGTGCAATTATGGGCAGTATGCAGTTTGCTTGTGGTCTATTGGGTGGTGTTATATTGAATTTTCTCGTATGGAATCATTTATTGAATATGGGAATTTTGATGTTGGCTTTTACAGTCGCTGGGTTTATGGCGATTTTAAAAGTGGCTCAACAGTTCAAAATGAAGCAAACTTCACATTGAGCAGATGTTTAACCAGAGATTGTCTTACTTATTGACACTACAAAAAAGTGAAAATTGTTTTATCAAATACAAGGTGATTTATACATTTTTATTGTGGCATGATTTTAATTGCAAGTTTTAAAATTTTTTTGTCTTAGAACGAGTACACAAAGCACATGTAAGTTTTATCAGCAGAAACGCTAGAAACATAAACGCCAGAAAAACAAAAGCCGACGATTCGAGTGATGAGTAAATCGTCGGCCAAAATACTTCGTTATAAAGATTCAGGCTGCTAAGTTGAATCTTAAGAAGCATAAGTTTTTAGTTTCTCTGAGAGAAGGTCTCCAAATTTTTTTGCGGATGCCGTGCAATCAATTTGGTTGCTGCAGACCTTATACTTATATAACGACAACAGTTTCAAATTGGTTGACAAGAAAATGAAAAAAAGTTGAAAAAAAATTATAATATTGTTCTTTATGCAATCAAGGCTGTATTCATGGTGTCTTTAAACAAATATTTTTTGTGGTTTTTGCTGCTTTGTTTAGTCTTGACCATGGTTGCAGGTGTAATGGCTGCATTATTGCCCAATGAAATTGCTGGCGTGTTAACCGCAATACCTTATTTGATTGCGATGATTATCGTGTTATATCGTTTTCTCAAACAACAACGCCGTGCGCCTACAGACCAAGAGCGTAAAAAACTGACCCTTGGTTATACTGCAATATTTTGGGGCTATAATTTACTTGGGGTATTTGCGGGTGTTTGGTTTTTTTCTCAGAATGATCCAGAAGTGTGGAAAACCTTTGTGATGTATCTGCAAAATACTCAATTTTTGCTCACTGCATTGATCATGTTGCTGATGTTAGCAATCCCTTTATATTTAATTACCTATTGGTTTTATGGAAAGCAAGCGCAGCGTATGGCAGCTAAAATGTTTGGTCAATGAGCTATTTAAATTGTTGACTTTACTTTGAGAAATCAAAGTCATTGATGAAATTTGTATTAATACAAATAAGTAAAAAATAAATCTTATTTTTAAGCTATGGATATGCTGTTAGTGTACGAACATATCCATAAATTCGCGTAATTCTTGAATGGCAATTTCAATGTCTGTTGTTAACCACGTCGGTTCAAAGATCCCTGCATAATGTTCTAAACGATCTTGAGGTACAACAAGTCGTATAGGGCAGTCTTCTTCAAGTAAACGCCATGGCACGATTGGAACTTCGTTATCCAGAAATGGCACAATATTGCGAATATCAATAATCATGGCATTGATACATTCTGGGAATGGCATAACTGATAATTCATCTGTACGGCGACGGAAATACTCCAAATCGCCCCATTTTAGAATATAACTTGGCTTATTAAATTCAATAATTCCAATGAGATGATCATCTCTTGAGGTATGTGTGAAGCATTGATGCGTGACATCAGTGTCCAAGTCCAACTCGACACTTTGTCGTTGATAAGCCATATCTACAATAGCCAAAAAATGGGGTACATATTATAGCTCATTTATCTTTCAAGAACTGCCCGAATTAAAATTTACTTTTGCTTAAAATATTTTTACACACAGATCACAAATAGCCTGTTAGTATAAAAATACATCAATTGATGGAGGTGGACGTCATGAAACACGATTTCAATAAACCATCTTATGTAACAAGTACTGAAGATATAACGCATAAGAATCGCTTACCCATTTATATGCTAATTCTTGTGGGGCTATTTCTCGTTTCCTTGCTTGTTTACATGATCGCTGACTGGCTTTAATTTTTATTTATCACATATAAATAAAATATTCATAAGACAAGACTCTAGCTTTAAAGCTGGAGTTTTTTATTTTTTGCATGCTTTTGTTGTATTTATGCAGTTAAATTTGCTCGTTATATAAGCAATAGATAAAGTAGAAGAGTAATTCATCAAGTATTCAATTCAAATAAAGAATGTTGCTTAAAGTCATTTGAGCACGCTCATATTGCTATAAATCTATAACTTGAGGGAATAAAAATGAATGAAATTTTACAAACAAGGGGTCGATTTGATGCCATGTATTATTGGGATCAATTCCATCCGATTCTTGCTGCTGTAGCCATCCTTATTGTTGGATGGATTATTGCACTTATTGTTGCAGCAGGAATTAAAAAAATCCTAGAAAAATTAGGTACAAATACAAAATTATCTTCCGCAACAGGTCATCGTTCAAATATTGAAAATATTCTTTCACGAATTATTTTTTGGGTCGTGATGGTGATTGCTGTGATTGGTGCATTAAATGTGCTTAATCTTACCAGCGTAAGTAGCCCATTCAGTTTGATGATTCAGCAATTCTTATTATTTATTCCACAATTACTTGCTGCTGTAGCTATTGGATTTATTGGTTGGATTGTAGCAAATCTGGTTAAAGTTGGTTTAAAAAAAGCGTTGGATCGTACTCAACTTGATGAAAAATTAAGTGCAGATGTGGGAGTGAGCCCGATCAGCCAAAATATCGCTGATATTGTTTATTGGCTCATTTTATTACTATTCTTACCAATTGTTTTGTCAATTCTAGGTTTACAAGGTTTATTGCTTCCAGTGCAGAATATGTTGACTGAAGCAGTCTCTTATATTCCAAATATTTTCATTGCGGGTGTAATCGTCTTTGTAGGCTATATCTTGGCAAAAATCCTACGAGGGATTGTCGAAGGTTTAATCAACAGTTTAAATTTACAAACCCAAATTGAAAAGGTAGGACTATTTAAAAACTCAAATCAAGGTTTAGCTAAGTTTTTAGGTTCTTTTGTTTTCGCAATTGTCATGATTACTGCTTTAATTGTGGCATTTGAAGCACTTGGTATACAAGCTATTTCACAGCCGGCAACCGCTATGCTGGGTGAAATCATGTATGCGATTCCACATATTATTGCAGCTGGATTAATTTTAATTGTGGCTTATGTGGTGTCTCGTTTTGTGGGGCGTTTGGTTTCAGAAGTTGTTGCTGGAACAGGTGTTGATGAGATTCCTGCAAAATTAGATTTGCAACGCTTTTTGGGTGACACTAAAGTTTCTTGTATCATTGGTTATCTGATTGTTTTCTTTACCATGTTATTTGCAGTTTCCGAAGCGGCAAATCGACTTGGATTTGAACAAGTCAGTCATTTGATCTCCATGTTTATTTACTTTGGTGCCAACATTTTGTTAGGCGCAGTAATTTTGGTAATTGGTTTTTGGTTGGCCAATATCGTGGCGAATGTGGTACAGCGTGGTGAGTACAATAGCTCAAGATGGTTAGGCAACTTGGTTCGGGTTTTGATCATGGGCTTGGTTATCGCAATGGGCTTAAAAGCTATGGGAATTGCTGACTCGATTGTTAACCTTGCATTTGGTTTAACCTTGGGTTCTGTTGCGGTTGCTTTTGCATTGGCTTTTGGTCTAGGTGGCCGTCAACCTGCAGAACGCGTTTTAACCGATTTAATTGATAAAGCCAAGAAAGAGGCAAATCAGCCGAATCCTTTAAAGCAAGAAAATACTTATTCATCACAGCCAAGTAGTACAGATGCTACGCAAGTAACAGCAGATACTCCTACGATTGAAAATGAGTACAAATCACTTACTGATTCGCTCAAACAGGATAAAGATGACCCGAATTAACATTTAAATTCTTTTAAAGATCGATCAGGATTGATGCTTGATCGATCTTTTTATTTTTAGGGCAAAAGTGAGAGGAAAATAAAGATGTCAAAGAAAAAGCCAAATAATTTTATTGCGCCGATTGTGATTGCAGGAATCACTGTAGGTTTTTTAGCAAGTGCTTATAAATTTGTATTTGCAAAACCCAAAAAGCAACCATCAGAAATCGTTAAGCAACAACAGGAATCTCAAAACAAATCTCAAGAGTGATTGTATTTGCAACGCATGAATTTTATCGGCTTTTTTAAAGAAAATAGATAGACATCAGATGATTTATTGTCTAAATTTGATGGATAAATATGTAGGCGATATAAAATTTATATATCTGATAAATATCATTTTCAAAGGAATTGAAATGAAGATAATCTTTTTTTTAAACAAAATTCATCAGTCGTTATTTGCAAAAAACAATGATCTAAAGTCGATGGACTTGGCGATTCAACGGGTGACGCAGAAGCAGCAAATCCAAAGCCATCTTATTTTATTTAAAACAGATTATTTAGAATAAGCTTTCTATTGATCACTTTAGATTAAACATATTCTGAAGCGGCATGTGCTGAAGCCCATGCCCACTGAAAATTAAAACCGCCTAAATGACCTGTCACATCTAATATCTCACCAATAAAAAATAAACCTTTTTGTTTTTTACTTTCCATGGTTTTTGATGAAACTTCAGCGGTGTTGACACCACCTAAAGTGACTTCTGCAGTACGATAACCTTCAGTGCCAGAAGGCTTAACTTCAAATTTCTGTAATTTATTGGCTATATTTTCTAGTTTTTCATCACTTAATTGTCCAATCGCCGTTTCAGCCCACTCGGACCAAATGAGATTTTGGAGTTCAATCACCACACTTTTAGGTAGATGTTCAGTCAGTAAGGTTCTGATTAACACCTTCGGTTGGCTTTGCTTTTTGCGCTTTAAAAAATCAAACAGCTCAAGACTTGGTAGAAAGTTAATGTGGAATGCTTGTCCTGCATGCCAATAATTTGAAAGTTGTAATGAGCTTGGTCCGCTTAAGCCACGATGTGTAAACAACAACGCTTCAGTAAATGCAATTAGCTCGTTAGAAAGCGTGGCTTCAACCGCATTCCCGCTTAAACGAGTCGTAACTTCTTTAAATTGATCTGAAAAAGTGAAGGGAACTAAACCTGCGCGTGTAGGATAGATATGATGCCCAAATTGTTTGGCAATTTCATAGCCGATGCCAGAGCCACCCAATGTTGGTATAGATAAGCCACCTGAGGCAACAACAACAGATTCAGCTTGAAAATAGCCTAAATTGGTGGCGACTTGAAAAGTCTGATCGTCAACGGTATTTATCGCTTTGACTTCACAACTAGTTTTGATCTCAACACGATGTGTTTTTTCACATTCGTTGAGCAGCATGCTTAAGATTTCTTTTGCGCCATTTAAGGTAAACAGTTGTCCATGTTTGCGTTCTTCGTAGTCAATGCCATATTCACAGACCATTCCAATAAAGTCCCAATTGGTATAACGCGTCAGGGCAGAGATGACAAAATGTGGGTTATGTGAAATAAAATTTTCAGGCTCGACATAAAGATTGGTGAAGTTGCATTTACCACCACCTGACATGAGGATTTTTTTACCAATTTTATTGGCTTTCTCAACCACTAAGACTTTACGACCACGGGCAGCTGCTTTTGCCGCAAGCATTAAACCTGAAGCACCTGCGCCGAGGACAATCACATCATATTGGTTAGAAGACATATTACACTCATGGAATCTTTGAGCATGGGATTATAGACAAATTTAAATTAATTTTCAGGACAAATATAAACTGATGTGATTCAGCTACGTCCTTGCAAACCACCACTATGCAGGATCAAAATTTTTGAATTTTCTTTAAAGTAACCTTTTGAAATCAAATCAAAAACTCCATAAAACATTTTTCCAGTATAAATCTGTTCAAGCGGAATGCGATATTGCTGCTCAAAGTTATTTATAAAGCTAAGTAATTCATCATTGGTTTTGGCATAACCTCCAAAACAATAATCATCCAATATTTGCCAATTTTTTTTATGAGTGAGTTGACTGATATCTTGTTGTAAAAAATCACCTTTAAGTGCTGAAAATCCTAAAATTTCCTGCTGCGGTGAACTTGCGTTAATCAGACCGGTCATTGTGCCACCTGTTCCTACCGCACAGCAAATTACATCATAATGATTTAAATCTTTTATAGTTAAAATTTCCTGACAACCTTGTATAGCAAGCTCATTGGTTCCACCTTCAGGAATAATATAAGTGTTCGGATAATGTTGGGTTAATTCATCTATCCAGTAATGATTATTTTTTTGCCTATATTTTTCACGTGAAACAAAAACTAGCTGCATACCCAATTGTTGTGCTGTTGTCAGTGTCGGGTTGAGCGGTTTATGCGCTAACTCCTCACCCCTAATTATGCCGATGCTTTTAAATCCAAATAACTGTGCTGCATATGCTGTTGCAGCGATATGATTGGAATAAGCACCACCGAAAGTCAGAATCTGTTTTAGGCCAAGCTGACGTGCTTCAATCAAATTATATTTGAGTTTAAAAAATTTATTGCCAGAAATTTGTGGATGGATTAGATCAAGCCGTTTAACTATAAGTTGAACAGATCCAGCAACATCTAAATTTTGGTAGGGAATAGCTTGGGCAATATGATCAAACATGCTGATTTTTAACTGAATGGGGTTATATGAATCGCTTTGAATTAAGCCTGTTCAAGATATTCTAATCAAACCTGTAAAACAAGACAGGTTTGATTTAGTTTCATCCCTATATGCGTTTTTCAATCTCTAGGTTTTTAACTCAAGCTTTTCAATTAGGCGGATCATGGAGTGCTGGTATCTACGGAAGTCACTACAGACATCCCTGGTCGTAAAAATTCTAAACCTTTCTGTTTGGGATCAATCGCGATTCGCACAGAAATACGCTGCACGACCTTGGTAAAATTACCTGTGGTATTGTCAGGTTTAAGTACACTAAACTCAGCACCAGCAGCAGGAGAAATCTGTTCAATACGGCCAGTAAATTTTTGATGTTTCATGGCATCTACTGTAAATGATGCTTTTTGTCCGATGTGCATATCGGCAATTTGTGTTTCTTTGAAATTGGCAATCACCCATGTTTGTTGTGGAATCAGATACATTAACTGGGTTCCAGCTGCAACATATTGTCCCACACGAGGGCTAACTTCGCCCAACTGCCCATCCATTGGTGCCGTAATCAGGCTGTAATCCTTTGTCGTTACCGCTTGATCAAATTGTGCCTTGGCATTGGTGACTTGTGCTTTTAAGCCCGATTGAGCCACTTGTGCTGTTTTTAATGCTTCTTGAGCAACCAATGCATTGGCTTCAGCTTGTTTGAGTAAGGCTAAATTATTTTTTACATCCGCAGCCGCTTTGTCTTGCTCTGTTTTGGAGGTTGCGCCACTATTTCCCAATTGTTGATAACGATTGAGTTGTGCTGTTGAAAGTTCATAACTTGCTTTGGCTTGTTCAACTTTGGCTTGTGCAGCCACAATGTCCGCTTTACGTTGTTCAATAGTTTGGGTTTGATTGGCTAAAGTGGTGTTGGCCTGATCAACTCCAGCTTCAGCCTGAGTCACTTTTTGATCATAGGTTGTAGTATCAATATGCATTAACGGCTGACCCTTTTTGACATGGTCAAAATCAGTCACCAACACATCTTTGACATAACCATTAATTTGAGAAGATAAAACTGTGGTTCTGCCTTTGATATAACTATTGTCGGTGGATTCTATGGTGCTATCAAAAGGACCAATTTTCCAAGCGCGCATAATCACAGCAATTCCCACTAACAAGACCAAGAGCATCAACAGCAATGTTCTTTTCGCTGTTGGAATAAGCTTACTGGATGGTGGTGGCGCTGCTGCTGTTGCAGGTGCTTGTGGTGGTGTAACTGCTGTTTGCTCTGTTGGTTTTTGATCTTGCGACATAAGAATTCTCAAATATTTTTTAATACATAGCGTGACATCATGGATCATCTGATCTAGAAATAGCCTGAGATCTGTCTAACTGCTATTGAGGAGCTGTTGCTGTTTTTTGAGTTGATAGCGTGTCCAAGCAATATTAAAGCTACTCCAAATCAACAGTAAAATGGCGAAAATTCCATTTAATGCAATCACATCATTATAGGCACGCACTTGCGCTTCTCGTGTCACAATCTGGTTTAAATTGCGATAAGCTTGGTTCTGTTCAAGTGCTACATCTAAAGTATATTTATTGGCTGCTTGCTGATAGGCTGCAAGTCGTTGTACCACCAATGGATCAGTTGGTGACAAGTCACTGACAATTTCAGCCCGATAATTTTGGGTGCGTAATTGTTGATAGGTTGAAAAAAATGAATTTCCAATTAAACCACCAAAGCTTTGTGTTGCAGAGAACAACACCACAAAAGTGACCATGTGTGATGGGCCTTTTTGTAAGGCATTAATAATCCCTGTCAGCAATAATGGTCCAATAAACATACCACTGGCAAAGCCAACGATAAATTGGCTGCGGTAAAAATTTTCTGGTCGTACATCACTGGTGAGGTGATAGTCTAGAGCGCAGGCAATAAGAACCAAGACCACAGCACCGACCAAGTGCCATGAGATGCGTTCTCTTTTAAAGGTCATGGCGCTAAAAACCGTGCCGAGCACAATGCCAAGAAAAATTACGCTATACAAGGTAACGAACTGATCAGGTCCCATGCCCATAGTTTTTAAAAAGTTAACAGCCGCATAACTTTGCTCAGACATAAGCAAACGAATTGCCAATGCACCAAACACAAACTTAAGTGTGGTGGCTGAGCCTAGCCAACGAGTGATGATAAGTGGATTGACACGGTAATGTTCATAAGTCAGTCCTATAATAATAAGACTGAATCCAGCAATTAAGGCATAACCTAACCATTTGACTTCAAACCACCAAAGGATTGGGCCTTGGGTCAAGACGATACATAGCAGCGCAAAACCGGGTGCAAGTAAGGAAAAAGTGAAAAAATCCTGTTTTTCAAAGACTTCGATTCTTAAGCTGCGTGGCAGTTTTAAAGAAACCACCATTGCCAAACAACATATCGCTAAACCTAACTCAAAGGTATAGAGCACAATCCAGTCATTTACATCGACCAGAGATGGGGAAATGATCCATGCTAGTGGAATACCCAATTGCTGAAAGCCCAGTGCGAGATAAATTCCTCGCCCAAAGTTTTCTCGTTTAAAGGCCTGCATGATGTAATACATGCCTAAAGAACTAAGAGGGGCAGCAACTAAACCACTGATCACACGGACAAATAATGCCATTTCAAAGGTATGCACAAAGATATGCAGCAGCAATACACAAATAAAAAGCATTAAACCAATTTCAGAAAAAAGCCGTAATCCATATTGTTGTCGAGCTTTAAACAGAATCATGTTGGAACTAATATTTGCCATCACATAAGCTGCGGGAATCCATGCGGCTTCTGAAGGCGTTAGCGAGTATTCACCCTGAATAAGTGGTAAATTTGCGGTAATAAAACCATTACTTAAACTGCCTGAAATGGCAACAAACAGACCAATAAAAAAATAAATCAGTTTTTTATGTGTTGGATGAGCGATAGCCGCAGGCGAACCTGGTAAGGTTGGACGCTCTTCAGGTGTCCAATCTGGAGCGGGTTCAAGTAAACGTGGCGATTTATCCATAACTGCCTCAATTACGCCTTGATGCCATCAATTAGTAAGTCGACTGCCCGTGCGGCCAGTTGAACTTGCTCTTCATCGGTTAATCCTTGAAAGGAAGCTCTTAGAATACCCGTAATCAGCGCATAATCTTTTGGGGTGAGATCTGGTCGGCAAATATGATGGTTAATGGCTTGATCAATCAGCGGTTGAAGAATTGCATCACGCCGTTGGTAAATATCCACCATACTTGGGTCATTACGATCAATCACGCGCCAATATTCCATCAATGCGGTGAGATAAGGCAGATTCTCGACATGGTTGCGAATTAACCGAATCAAACCATCAGGATATTCTGAAAAGCTTTTTGCACGTTCGTCTAGACGAGTTAATGCTTGTTCCATTAAGGCGATGACCAACTCACGGCGATCTTGAAAATTTCGATAAAAGGTTGCTCGTCCAACACCAGCTTCATCAATCACAAGCTGTAATGGCGCACGAATCCCTTGTTTACGGAATATTTTCAGTGCAGCATTGAGCAAATCTTCGCGATTTTGTGCCGCTTGTTTTTGACGTATACGCATAGGGGAAATTGCATTAAATTTTATTATGATATTTAACGGACATTTTTGTCCGTTGTAAATTACTAACTCTGTGGATTTTTGTAAATAGCAGCTTTAAAGTGAATGAGATTGGTTAGAATGACTTATGGCAATGATTAATAAATCGTATAAATAGGTTTAGATTTCTAAATATTTACCCTTTAAAATAAAACAATAAGTGTGCTGAAATTGTGAAAATTTTTAAAAATATTGTTATTTCGATCTGCTGCATCGGTGTATTAGTTTTCAATGCCTGTACGCCATCTGAGAAAAAAGCAGATCAGGCCACATCTTCAAGAAAATCATCAGATCAACAGATTGAACAACAATTCAAGCTTTGGAAGGCGCAACAAGACCCCCAATTATTGGCAGATTATTATCAGTTTATGTCGCAGTATTTAAAACACCCGCCTAGTCTGATGGAGCTGACAACCAGCCGAAACTATATGCCAGAACAGTGTTACTCAAAACGTTTTGCCATTCCACCTAAAGCCTTTTGGAAAAATGTGGTGAGTAGTTTACAATTGGTAGAAAAATTAAATCGAAATGACTATTTTAAAACATATACGATTTCAGCGATCTATCGTGCCCCTGAATTAAATAAATGCATAGGTGGGGCTGAAAAAAGTAAGCATTTAAGTAATTATGCAGTTGATTTTCATGTGCTATCTCCCAAAGAAACGATTAAAAAAGATCGCGAAGTATTACTTAAAAAAATGTGTCATTTTTGGCAAGTGGAAGGCAAAAGTTATAAAATGGGTTTAGGCGTTTATGGTAATAATCGCTATCATATTGATACTCAAGGATATCGTACTTGGGGTAAGGACTTTAAATCGAAAAGTTCGCCGTGTGTAAAAAGTTAAAATTGTATTTTTTGAGCAAGAATTGAACTTGCATCTATATTAAAAAATGTTGAGATATCGGGAACGTTATTTATGTTGAAAATAATAAAGAGTTGTTTATTTGCTCTGCCTTTTTTGAGTAGCTGTTCTGCTTTTGCGCAAGCTGATACTGCTGTCGAAGTTGATTCTGAATACGAAGTATTGGGGCGTGCAGGAAAACTGAAAATTCAAAAAGAGTCGTGTACTCAGTATGGTTCTAGTTGTGACTATGTGCTCTATGATGCGAAAGGAAAGAAGCAGGTATTAATGGAAAAATGGAGTAAAACCGCAAACGTTTATCAATTTAATCCAAATTTAATGGGTTTTTTGTTGGGGGTAACAGGAAGTGAGTATAATCTCACTGTGATTAACGATAAAAACCAACAAAAAGATTATGGCAGTTTTCTTGCGATGAATGCGCAGCAAAGTTGTTTTACAACTTTTGAATCGAATTTAAAAAATATGCCAAATTCATTGGTATTTTATAGCATTCCTGATTTTCGGGTACGTTTAGTGCTCAATAACAAAGTGCCGCAATTTAAAAAACTGAACTATCCTACAACGGCGAATTTTGAGGATAATGGTGATTTTTCATTTAACTATAATATCAAGATCGGAAACGAGATGGGGGTACAGGATGTCATCATTCAAAACCCGTGTCAGTCTGATTATCGGGTGATCATGAGCTAACAATAAAATAAAGTTATTAATTTTATTAAAATTCATTATTTTTATTTTTAAATTGAGTTGTCTATTGTAGTTTTATTCAACAAGAAGGACACGATAATGACCACTCAACAGCAAGTTAATCAGTCACAATATCAAAATAAATCAGAAGCCTACTTAAATAGCCAAGTACATGCACAAGGCATTGAGTTTGAAAAAATGCAAAATTTAATCCAACAGCATCTATTAAAGCGAGTTTTGGATCTTGGCTGTGGCGGTGGGCATGTGACTTATCAGATTGCAGCATTGACTGAGCAAGTGATTGCTTATGATATTACGCCTGAAATGGTCAATCTTGTGACTGCGCAATCTCAAAACAAGGGATTCAATCATGTCATAGGGCAGGTTGGTGCGGCAGAACAATTGGACTTTCCTGTTGAGCATTTTGATTGTGTGATCAGTCGTTATTCTGCGCATCATTGGCAAAGTATCACTCAAGCGATTCATGAAATTTACCGTGTATTACGCGCTGATGGTAAAGTAATCTTGTTTGATATTATTGGTAATTCTAACCCTATTTTAGATACCTTTATTCAGACTATAGAAACCATTCGTGATCCAAGCCATGTTCGAAATTATAGTTTGGCGGAATGGGTAACAATCGTTGAACAAGCGGGCTTTAAGGTAGAAACCATTGAAAAGCAAAGTTTACAGTTAAATTTTCAAAGTTGGGTAGAGCGTATGCAAACACCCTTAGAGGGGATCAATACCATTCGCTATTTACAGTCCAAAGCCGCTGATCAAGTACAACAGTATTATCAGATTCAGCAAGATGGTACATTTACCAGTGAGGCTGTATATTTGGTATTGAGTAAAACTTGATTAGAAGTCTGATGCCAAAAAAAATAATCAATACAATATTTCCGATATTATTAAGCATGATGGCTTATACAAGCAGTAGTTATGCTGAGCAGATTCATCGCACAGTGGCGAAGATAGGACAATTTTCAGTCATTCAGCAAACATGCGATGAAGATGCAAATTATCATTGTGATTTTGTACTCTATGAAGGTGATGATTATAGATTGCCCTTGGTCATGGATTGGGAGCGTGGTTTAAATGTCGAAAACCAAACCGAGGATTTCTTGCATTTAAGCTATGGCTATACTTTTAATGTTCATCATAGTCTTTTCATTTCGAAGGTGGGGATTGTTCAGGCTTTAGACAACGTTGTTGCTGTGGATGAAAACACCGGATGTATCGCTCGATTTGAATTAAAAGATGCGCCTATGATTATTTTCCAAAAAGCATTTACCGCGAAAATTTTAAACAAAATTCAACTTCAGCCAGAGCAACACCCTAAAATTGAGTCTGTAAGTGTAGATGCTTTTCAATATTTTAGTGACATGGAGTTTGATGGAAATGGTGGCTTTCACTATCGTTACAAAAATAAAAATGGTGAAGATCAAGCTGTTTTAATGATACATTCTTGTGATGTATAGCTACTTTCTATAGATAGACACCTTTTGAAATAAAAAATAGCTGTATTTTTAATCAGAACTGTTATGCTCGAACTATAAATAAAACAAAAAATGGAGGAGATACTATGAAAAAGCTAGCCATCAGTGTGAGTGTAATACTTGCAGTATTTTTGGTTGGGTGTGAAAAGAAACCACCTACACCAACAAAAACTGAAGTTCGTTCAATCCATATTGCAGGTATGCCTGTGTATGAAAAAGATTATCGTCTCAGTGCTCGTTCAGTGGATTCACAACCTTGATTTGTATTCAAAATATAAAAACGAGTGCATGAAAAGAGGATGCACTCGTTTGGTTTTAATTCTATTTAACTCAGTTGATTTTAAATGAATTAATGAAAAACAGTTTCTAAAGCTTTTAATCCGACTTTAGGATCAAGTAATCCATTATAGATCTCAGGAATTTTACGTTCTACGCCAAAGAACTCATAAATTGCAATCATGGCACCACGAACAGAATATTCAACAGTAAAAACCACATCATCTTCAATTTCAACAAATTGGCCCAAGAATGCGAAGTTTTTTGCACCTTGTGGAATAACCTGTGGGCGGTCACCAGGCTTACGACAGGCAAATAACGCCGATGCATAAGGCATCATTGCAGTTGTTACAATGGTATTTGCTAGAACATGCTCAAGAATGTCATCAAAACCGAGTTGTAGAATTAGTTCAGTAAGTATTTCATTACCTGTTGCTTGTGACATTGGTTTTTTGATGTAGTCACCAGTTTGATCAATTTGAAAACCATAACCCCAGAGGGTAAATGTGCCTTTTGGCAAATTTGCAAAATGAGGTTGAGCAGGTACTACAATTGATAAATGCCAGCCCGATTCAAACCAAGTCATCAGTGCCCCAGTACCTGGCTGGTTGCCTGTGTAATCAATGATGCGATTTAACAGAACATCATCTTTCATGGTGAGGGTAAAAGACTCCCATTTATGTTCATCAATGTTGCCATAAAAGGTCATTGGTCGACCAAAGTCAGGTGCTTTTTTCGCAAGGGTTTCCCATAGCGTCCAACCATGATCAAGTCGATCACGAATAAGCGCTGGAACATCATCATTCCCTGCATAACGAGAATCTGCTGTAATTGAACCTAAAGTAAATATGGCTAGATCATTCTCTTGAAGGTCAATTTGCTCTGTACCTTCAGGAAGGTTGACATACAAGCGTGTTGCACGACGCTCTAGGGTTGCTTCATCGGTTTGAAAGTCTGCATCTGTCACATAATTGCTAAAACGAACGTCTACGCCTTGTGCAATCAACCAACGTTGTAGCGGCAAAATCATTGAATCATATTGGTTGTATTTAGTTCTTTTTACTCCAGCTAGGGTATGAATGCGTGGTAACTCTTGGATAAAACGTAAGAAATAGCGACGAAGTTCTGCAGCACTGTGCCATTTTTGGAAGGCAAATGTAGTGCGCCACATACGCCAAAAGTTCGTTTCAAAGAAGGTCTCATCAAAAAACTCATCAATACGACGACTGCCAATTTTTTCTTCTTTCGCTGCCAATAAGCGTAGCATCTGCGCACGATGGCGTGTATTTAAACCCAGTTTAGCGGCGTCTGAAATCACATGTTGCGCATCAATTAAACGGGCTTGTGCATGAGTTTTGACTTGTTCATTGAACTCACGACATTCTTCACGAACAGAAATTTCAGGATTTTCTAAGGATGGAATACTCGAAAATAAGTCCCAAAGGCATAAATATGTTTCATCTGTTAGCATCCGCCCACCACGGGTAACCCATGCTTGCGCAGCATGTGGTGTATGACCGCCATCCATTGAACCACCTGAGACATCTAACTCTTCGAGAATGTGGATATTTTTAGCGGGTACTTTAGCATCACGTATGGCAAATGCGGCAGCTGCCATTCCTGCAATTCCACCACCAATGATCCATAGATGTGCTTGGTTTGCATCTAAACGATTCGTTTTGTTGTTGTGCATTTTTTACCCCTAAGTATAAATATTGATTTTGGATAATTTAAAACCATAGTTTTATTATGGTTTTTTATAGCCTATAAATACATGAAAATGGAAGTTAATTTTTGTGATTAAAATGGTCGATTTCATAATTTTTTAGGATGTTTTATATACGTTGATGATTTTATTGATATAATTAAAATATTGAAAAATAAAATTTTATTGAGTTTTTGCTCTAAAATAATTTATTTGCTCTGTGCATAATAATACACAAGTGTATTTAAATTCATGATTGAGACTTTAATGAATTTGCATTGAATAAAAGCGTGGTCGCGAAATAATAAAGATTTTTATATCTTCAAAAATCGGTTGTAGCGTAAAATATCTATTCTTAAAAATAGTTTGGGTTGGGGTGTCTCTTGGAATCATTATTGATTTTAGGTTCAATTGCATTGGCATTAATGCTAGGCGCAATTAGCCCTGGTCCTACATTTGTTTATGTGGCTAAAAATTCAATTGCGATTTCTCGTAAACATGGTCTGTTTACCGCTTTAGGGACTGGCACGGGCGCAGCTTTATTTGGTTTTTTAGCTGTAATGGGGTTACAAGCAATTTTATTGGCTGTACCTTCTGCATATTTAGCTTTAAAAATTTGTGGTGGTCTGTATTTACTTTGGCTGGCCTATAAAATCATTAAACATGCTAAAGATCCAATGGCACAAGCATCTGACTCATCCACGGTGATGAGTTATCAACAAGCGTTTCGTCTAGGTTTAATTACTCAATTAAGTAATCCTAAAATTGCGATTATTTTAGCCAGTATTTTTACTGCGCTTTTACCCAAAGAAATTCCAACGTATTTTTATTTTGTTTTGCCTATCTTGTGCTTCTTTATCGATGCAGGCTGGTATTCACTGGTTGCTGTTGCGCTTTCAGCGGAAAAACCGCGTCGTGTTTATTTAAAGTTTAAAAAAGTCTTCGATCGAATCGCGGGTGGTGTTATGACATTACTTGGTTTAAAGCTAATTTTTGGTGTGAAATGATTGTTTTTACTAACAAAAATAGTTATGCATTTTATCAGTAAATTCTATTTGTTAAAAATTAATTAATGGTATGTTTATTTTTTTATTATATATTTATTCATTATAATGGTTCAAACCTTAGAGAGATGTAATTTTGAAAAAAATATTATTGATTGCTGCCTTAAATGGCTTGGTACTTACAGCTTGTTCTACCACTGAAAGTTCTAAAACCATCCAAGCACCCCAAGTGGCTGTAGCGACTTCAGCGGTTAAATATTCAGGTGTGAAAACAGCAGTTTCGATTGGTAAGTTTGATAACCGCTCAAGTTATATGCGTGGAATTTTCTCTGATAATGTAGATCGTTTAGGCGGTCAAGCAAAAACGATTTTAGAAACACACTTGCAACAAACAGGTTATTTTTCAGTCTTAAATCGAGACAACTTATCTGAACTGCAACAAGAGGCTGGTTTTGGTAAAGCATCTCAATCAATTAAGGGCGCACGTTATGTGCTTACTGGGGATGTGTCTGAATTTGGGCGCAAAGAAGTGGGCGACCATCAATTGTTTGGGCTATTAGGGCGTGGTAAAACTCAAATTGCCTATGCAAAAGTCAATATTAATGTTGTTGATGTAAATACAGCAGAAGTTGTCCATTCTGTGCAGGGTGCAGGTGAATACGCGCTCAGTGAACGTGAAATTTTAGGTTTTGGTTCTACAGCATCTTATGACTCAACTTTAAATGGTAAGGTTCTAGATCTGGCTGTACGCGAAGCGGTTAATCACCTTGTCACAGATATTCAAACAAACAAGTGGTCCGTACAATAGGTTTGAATAAATGAAACGGGTTTTATTATTCTTAAGTTTTTTTACTACGTTAACTTTAGTTGGGTGTGCATCTGGAACACAGTCTTTATATAGTTGGGGCGGATATCCACAGCAGACTTATTTAATGCTGGCGGTTCCTGAAAAAACTTCACCTCAGCAACAAATTTTAGCGCTCGAAAAAGATGTTGAGAAAGCAAAAGCAAAAAATGCTGCAGTGCCGCCAGGTTTATATGCACATCTGGGGCTGTTAAATCTTAATATTCAAAATGGCCCACGTGCAATTCAGTATTTTGAGTTAGAGCGCCAAATTTATCCTGAGTCAACTGTATTGATGGATCGTTTATTGAAGAAAATGACCACTCAATCGACTGAGGTAAATTCCAAATGAAAAATATGAAACAATTATTCATCCTTGGTTTACTGATGATGCTTTTTACAGGTTGTGCGGTGTCACCTAAACAAAATCGTGATTTAGCAGCATATCGTGAGCATATCCCTAAGTCGATTTTGGTACTTCCTCCAATCAATGAGTCTCCTGATACCCGTGCAACCTATGGATACTGGTCAACAGTAACATTGCCTGTGGCTGAGGCTGGTTATTATGTATTTCCAATTTCGGTTGTTGATATAATGTTTAAAGAGAATGGGGTGACCAATGGATTTGATGCTCAAGCAATCCCACCTCAAAAGTTAAAAGAAATTTTCGGTGCTGATGCTGCGTTATATATTAAAGTTAAAGAGTATGGTTCTAAATATCAGGTGATTCAATCTGTAGCAGCAGTTGCAGTAGAAGCCAAACTTATAGATTTGCAAACTGGCACATTACTTTGGCAAGGTGAGCAGAGACTTCAGCAAGCCAATGATAATAGTAATGCTGGTTTGATTGGCGCATTGGTGGGTGCTTTAGTTGATCAAATATCTAATCATCTGTCAGACAAAGCCTATACTTTATCCAATACTGTAAGTTCGCAACTATATTCACCGAGTATAAATCAGCAAAAAGGTCTGTTATATGGACCACGATCTCCAAACTTTAGCCAAAATGCGGCGAAACCTTAATTACTGGTATTGTTTGTAGGTATTAAATAAAAACCCCAATTAAAAATTGGGGTTTTTATGTTTAATGCATATTGCTGATTAGTGCACCATAGAAATCTTGTCTAAGAAGAATTTGGTTCTTTCGTGACGCTCATCAGGCTTATTAAAAAAGTCATCTGTTGCACAGTCTTCCAAAATCTTACCTTGATCCATGAAAATAACCCGGCTTGAGACTTTACGGGCAAAGCCCATCTCATGAGTTACACACATCATGGTCATGCCTTCTTTTGCCAATTGACTCATTACTTCAAGCACTTCACCCACCATTTCAGGGTCTAATGCAGAAGTAGGTTCATCAAATAACATGCACACAGGATCCATACACAGACCGCGAGCAATTGCAACACGTTGTTGCTGACCACCAGACAGTTGTCCTGGGAACTTGTTTTTGTGGGCTGCCAAACCAACGCGATCTAAATATTGCAACGCTTTTTTCTCAGCCTCTGCTTTAGAACGATTTAATACCTTAAGTTGTCCAATGGTTAAATTATCCAAAACAGTCATATGAGGGAATAATTCAAAATGTTGGAAGACCATTCCCACACGAGAACGGAATTTAGCCAGATCAGTTTTTGAGTCTTTTAACGCAGTTCCATCAACGACAATATTACCTTCTTGGAATGGTTCTAATGCATTCACAGTTTTAATCAGGGTAGATTTACCCGAACCTGAAGGCCCACACACCACCACAACTTCACCCTTTTCAATTGAAGTAGTGCAATCTGTAAGAACTTGAAAATCTCCATACCATTTTGAGATATGTTGTATTTCTATCATTGGCATATTGATTCTCCAATTATCGAATTATTGCTATTTTTTGATGTAAACGCTTCACAAGTCGTGAAAGCGCAAAGGAGATACAGAAGTAAACAACGGCTACAATCAGGTAGAAAGTTGCTTTGGTTTCAGCACCGTAGGTATTTGCTAAGGTATTGGCATTACCCAAGAAGTCTGGCGCACTAATCACGTAAACTAATGATACGTCTTGGAAAAGTACGATAGATTGAGTCAGAATTACAGGGAGCATGTTTCTGAAAGCCTGCGGTAACACCACATTAGACATGGTTTGTCCATAAGTGAAACCAAGTGCATAGCCTGCATTGACTTGACCTTTAGAGACAGACTGAATGCCTGACCGGACGATTTCTGAAAAGAATGCGGCTTCAAAAATTGCAAAGGTCACCACACTTGAAAACAGTGGGCCATAATAAGTATCCGACTGAAATTCAAAAATCTTTGGCAATAAAAAATAAAAAATGAAGATGACTTGAATCAGTGGCACACCACGGAAGAAATCGACATAAACTTTAGCAAAATTACTAGCGACTTTATTGTTAGATAAACGCATCATGGCCAAAGGTGTGCCAATCAGAATTCCACCAATAATGGATAAAATCGTCACAGTAACTGTAAATTTAAACCCTGCGAGTAGCGTTTGAATGACATCTTGATTTTGTAAAATACTAAAATCCATGACTATTTACCCCCCGAGCCTAGGCCAGGAACAGCCATACGTTTTTCAACCCAAGCCATGATCAATTTAATGGTATAGGTAATGACTAAGTAAACTGGTGTCGAAAGAATAAGAATAACAATATCTTGAGATGTTTCTTCACGCATGGTTTTAGTATAAGCAAAGAAGTTCAAAACACTGAGCGCATAAAGCACCGCAGAGTTTTTGAAAATATTCATTGCTTCAGAAGTGAGCGTTGGCCAAACAATACGATAAGCGACAGGGAGAATGACATAGCGATAACTTTGGCTTTGATTTAAACCAATTGCAAAAGCTGCATTTTTTTGTCCATTTGAAACCGTATTAATGCCAGAGCGTACTTGTTCAGCAATACGTGCAGCGGTATACAGACCGAGTGCAAATACCCCAACCACTGCGGGATTGTCATTGAGAATATTTTGCCACCATCCACCATGAACCATCTCACCACTACCCGTACTTAAGCTGAGTGGGAGTAATTGCGGGAATACGAATGCCCAGAAAAACAGTTGTACGATCAAGGGAATATTTCGGAAAAGTTCGACATAGCAGGTACCAATAAATGAAAGCGGTTTATTGGGTAATGTGCGTAAAATCCCGATCAGAGAACCAAGAAGAAATGCAATGAAAAATGCAGCAATCGCGGTCCACACCATTGTCCAAACACCTGAACCTAGGAGTTGTAACCATGTTGGTGCATCTGCAACCGGGGAATAACTTTCACCACCAATTGCTTTACAGACAGATTCAGCCCATGCAGCTTTATCAAGACTATATTCATTCGAGGGGAGACAATAAGCTGTCCAGTTAAGTGAGCCTACGGACATGTGTGCTCCTTGTATTTTTAATTTTATAAAAATTTATAGACCAGACTTTAAATATAATCTGATCTATAAACCATTGTTTTAAACTACGTTTTTAGTTAATACCAGCATCCGTAGGATTCGCTTTAAGTTTTAAATATGATGAGCTCATTGGCATATTTAAATTGACATTTTTAGGTGCAATTGGTGATTGGAACCATTTTTTATATAGCGCCGCCATTTGACCATTTTTCCACATCGTCGTTACAGTTTTATCAGCAATTGCTTTATATGCTGCATCGCCTTTAGGTAACATAATGCCGTATGGTTCTGAAGAAAGTACTGGACCTACAATTTTAAAATCTTTTGGATTTGATGATTTTGCGATTAACCCTGCAAGAATATTATCATCCATCACAAATGCAGCAGCACGCCCAGAAGCCACCATTGCAAATGAGTCTGAGTGATCTTTACCATAAACATTGTTTACGTTAACTTTTTCGCCTTTCTCACCCATTTTGATATATTTGTCAGATGTTGTACCTTGTGTGGTAACTACCGCTTTACCATTTAAATCTGCAATCGTTTTAATTGGTGCACTCGCTTTAACTGCCATGCGTACTTCTGTTGCATAATAGTTTGTAGAGAAGCTTACTTGTTGTTGGCGTTGAATAGAGTTTGTCGTTGTACCACACTCCATATCAATGTTACCTGCTAACATTTCCGGAATACGCGTAGAAGAAGTGACAGCTTTATATTCAACTTTAAGATTTGGCATTTTGAGCGTTTTTTTCAGCTCATTGGCAAAGTTATTACAAATATCGACTGCATATCCCATTGGTTTACCACCAATAACATAGGAAATTGGATCAGATGACTCACGATATCCAATAATCACTTTTCCTGATTGCTTGATCTTTGCTAATGTGTCTGCTGCTTGAACCTGTGAAAAAGCACCGCCAGCCATAAGTACACCAAGCGCTGTGGTTAAAACTTTTTTTGATAGTGTTTTTGTAGATAGTGTCATTTTGAGTTCTCCATTACATGATTTTTTTGGCAGTTTAAGCCGCTCGTTTCTAAAATTAAGCAGTTATCGTGCCAAACCTTTTCCTTGAAACTACGATTCATCATATTTCTTTATATCATTATTTTTATACTCACTATTCCAATAAGTAAAGGATAAAAATAATAAATTTCAAAAACTAGAAATGTGACTGTTCTCACAAAGTGGAAACTATTTTATTTAAATATTTTGAAATAAATAGCCCTAAAGCCATTTATTTTTGCTTATAAGTTTTAAATCACTATTTATATAATTGATGACTATTTCAGCGCACCTAGAACTGATGATTTTTAAAAAAACTGAATAAAAAAACGACATAATTATAATTTATCTTTAATTGATAAATAACAAACATTTTTATGTAACGTATTCATTTTTTTTACTAGTCCTAATCTATTTCCTGTGATATAAAAAATGAGTAGGCATGAATTTTGCATTGCTTATTCACATAAGATGAAATGAAATAATACAGTGTGGGAACTATGGGTATGAAGTTATCGGTTGGATTAAAAGTTGCAAATTCGTTGTCGCTTACGCCACAACTGCAACAAGCCATTCGATTACTGCAATTATCGAGTTTGGAGCTTGAACAAGAAATTCAAATTCAACTTGATAGTAATCCTTTGCTTGAAAAGGTTGAAGAAGAGACACATGAAAGCCCTGAAAATGTAAAACAAGAACAACAAGAGTATGAACTTTCAGATTCTTTAAATGCCAATCACTTACCTGATGAGTTGCCTGTAGATACGGATTGGGATGATGTCTATACCCATCAAACAACAGCTATGGAGCGCCCTGAGTTTGAAGATCGTGAAGATAATCGTCATTCAGAAGCATCATTAAAAGAGCATATGTTAGGGCAAGTTAATTTATTGCATTTTTCTCCAGTCGATAAATTGATTGCATATTGTATTGTGGATGCTCTAGATGAAAAAGGATTTTTGGCTGCCGATATTGAAGAAATAGTGAGCTCTGTACAACATCTACTACAACAAATGGATTATGACATTGACGTTGAAGAGGATGAGGTTTTGGTGGTTTTAAAACATATCCAACGCTTAGAACCTCTTGGTATTGGTGCTCGTAGTCTTGCAGAATGTCTTTTTGTACAAATTGAGGCTTTACCTACAACTACATTGTTTAGGAAAGAAGCGCTGATGTTGTTGAAACATTATGAGCTTTTGGTGAGTAATGACTTAAATAAATTGATTAAGCAAACGGGTTTAAATGCTGAGTTATTAAAATCAGCAATTGATTTATTGAAAACACTTAAACCTTATCCGGGTGCTGAATTCGACCAAAAAGAATCAGATTATCAAATTCCAGATGTGGTTGTGTCTAAGAAAAATGACCATTGGTATGTCCAACTTAACCCTGATATTTTACCAAAACTTCGAATTAACTCATTTTATTCAGGCATGATTAAACGTGCTGATCAAAGTGATGATAATCAATATTTACGCAATCAAATGCTTGAAGCTAAAAACTTTATCAAAAGTGTCGATGAGCGTCACAAAACTTTATTAAAAGTTGCAAGTTGCATTGTGCAACATCAACGTGAGTTTTTGGAAATCGGCGCTGAAGGAATGAAACCCTTGGTATTGCGCGATGTTGCAGAAGAAGTTGAATTACATGAGTCCACGGTTTCTCGTGTCACCACAAATAAGTTTTTGTTGACACCACGTGGCTTATTTGAGCTGAAATATTTCTTTTCTAGCCATGTGGGAACAACTACTGGGGGAGAGGCATCGTCGACTGCCATTCGAGCAAAAATCAAAAAACTTGTTGCCGATGAAAACCCACGTAAGCCATTGTCAGACAATACAATTGCCAATTTATTAAAAGAAGAGGGAATTGATGTGGCAAGAAGGACAGTCGCAAAATATCGTGAATCGTTACATATTCCGTCTTCATCTGACCGAAAAGTGTTGATCTAAATTTTAAAGTGTGGCTATTCTAATTGTTCATTATGACGAAATAATGAATCGCTTTTTGTCTTTTGGAGTAACTTAAATGATTGCATGATATAGAGCAAAGTTTTCCTTAGCGAAGGCTGTCATGAGATCGTTTGGGTTATGACTTTCATATTCCTATATAAGGAGAGGGATAAAGCTATGCAAATTACAATCCGTGGACATCATTTAAGTATTACACCCGCAATAGAAGAAAACATTCGAGATCGATTTACCCAAATGACCAAGCATATTGATCAGGTGAACAGTATGCAGGTCAAACTCAGTAAAGATCATCAATTGGATAAAAGATCAAAAAAAGGCAGTGCAAATCATATTGCAGAGGCAATTGTTCGTTTGCCAGGTATAGAGCTTTTTGCTCAAGCCACAGCAGATGATATGTATAATGCGATTACAAAATTGACTGACAAATTAAAAAGGCAATTACACAAGCATCGTAAAATGCAGTTGGATTATCAACCTGTAGAGATTTTAGCGACGTAAAATTGATATTTTTAAAAAGAGGTTGCAAAGACCTCTTTTTTTTATCTATATTTTTTGTACGAGTTAATGAATTATTTCGGTGAGTTATAGTAAAATAGCCAGTTTTTACACTGTCAGTCCTATAAGAGGTCGATGCAATGAATAGTGAACAGCTCACTGAAATCTTAAAAGCAGCTTTTCCTGATGCTGAAGTTGCTGTCAGTGGACAAGCAGGTAAATTTGACCTCCGTATTGTCGACAATCAGTTTGAAGGGAAACGTCCAGTTCCTCGTCAACAAGCTGTTTATGCGCCACTTAACTCTTATATTGCCAGTGGTGAGGTACATGCGGTAACTATTCGTGCAATGACTAAAGAAGAATGGCGCAAAGCCAGTATGTTTGGAGCTTAAGCGTCAATGGATAAATTTGTCATTCAAGGTGGTGTAAAACTCGAAGGTGAAGTTCGTATTTCTGGTGCAAAAAATGCGGCTTTACCTTTATTGGCTGCAATGATTCTTGCAGATACCCCGATTACATTAAAAAATGTTCCAGATCTTAAAGACGTTCGTACTTTAGTCAAGTTGATTGGTGGTTTAGGCATCACCATGAGTTATGAGGGGGACACGGTTGTCGCAGATACATCTACACTGGATAATCAATTTGCTCCCTATGAACTGGTTAAAACCATGCGTGCATCTATTTTGGTGCTTGGTCCACTCTTGGCGCGCTATGGTAGTGCAAAAGTTTCACTTCCTGGTGGATGTGCGATTGGCTCACGCCCTGTTGATCAGCATTTAAAGGCTTTAGAGGCTTTGGGTGCACAAATTGAGGTCGAAGCAGGCTATGTACATGCCAAAGTGGATGGCCGTTTAAAAGGTGGCGAAGTCATCTTTGATATGGTGACTGTAGGTGGGACTGAAAATATTTTAACTGCAGCAGTATTGGCAGATGGTGTTACTACCATCCGCAATGCAGCCCGTGAACCTGAAATCACAGACCTTGCACTTATGCTCATTAAAATGGGTGCAAAAATTGAGGGTTTAGATACAGATACATTAGTAGTAACTGGTGTGGAAAGTCTACATGGTTGTGAATATTCTGTGGTTGCTGACCGTATTGAAACGGGCTCATATTTAGCCGCCGCAGCCATAACGGGTGGTAAGGTAAAAACCACACATACTGACCCAAATCTTCTTGAATCTGTTTTAGATAAATTTGAAGAAATGGGTGCAGAAGTCACACGTGGTGAAGACTGGATCGAATTGGATATGCTGGGGAAACGTCCGAAAGCAGTTAGCTTCCGTACCTTGCCCCATCCAGAATTCCCAACGGATATGCAAGCACAAATCATGGCGGTAAATGCCATTGGACGTGGTTTTGCAACAATTTCTGAAACGATTTTTGAAAATCGTTTTATGCATGTACCTGAGTTAGCTCGTATGGGCGCAAATATTCAGGTTGAAGGTAATGATGCTGTTGTAACAGGTGTGGAAAAACTATCTGCTGCGCCTGTTATGGCAACTGACCTACGTGCTTCGTTTTCTTTAGTTTTGGCTGCTTTAGCTGCTGAAGGGGAAACCATCATCGATCGTATTTATCATATTGATCGTGGTTATGAAGATATCGAAGCAAAGTTACAAGGTCTAGGTGCCCAAATTAAGCGAGTGAGCGAGTAAGTTAATGAGCGATATGAGAAACGATGATCCAAACTTTGACGTAATGGGCAATTTTGATCATGGTTTAACTTTGGCATTGAGTAAAGGGCGTATTTTAAAAGAAACGTTGCCTTTACTTGAAACTGCTGGAATTAACTTATTGGAAGATCCTGATAAATCTCGTAAGTTGATTTTTCCAACCACACATAAATCCGTTCGTATTTTAATCTTGCGTGCTTCTGATGTACCAACTTATGTGGAAAATGGTGCAGCGGACATAGGTGTAGCGGGCAAAGATGTGTTGATGGAACATGGCGCTCAAAATGTCTATGAACCATTGGATTTAAAGATTGCCAACTGTAAATTAATGACAGCTGGTAAAGTAGGCATGGTTCGTCCTAAAGGGCGTTTAAAAATTGCCACTAAGTATGTAAATTTAACTCGTCAATATTATGCAAGCTTAGGTGAGCAAGTTGATGTGATTAAACTTTACGGCTCAATGGAATTAGCCCCATTGGTTGGTTTGGGCGATTATATTGTTGATGTGGTGGATACTGGGAACACTTTGCGTGCCAATGGTCTAGAGCCTTTGGAAGAAATTTGTAAAGTCTCTTCACGTTTAATTGTGAATAAAGCGAGCTTTAAGCGTAAGCAAACTTTATTAAATCCAATTCTTACTCAGCTTGAAAAAGCAGTAGAAGAGCGTCAAAAAAACAATTAATCCATTCATGTTTGTTCAATAAAGATGCCGTCTAATTTTAGGCGGTTTTTTATGTAATTTATGTTAAAAAATAACCATGCATGAATCAAAAAAGAGCTTATGAAAACACCTCAACAACGCAAAGAACAGTCTATTTTAAAACTTAAAAATTATTCAATTCCTTATATTGACTGGTTACCTGTGATTGAATCTGCAGAAGATGTTCAAGCACGCAGTGCAGAACAAATTGCAAAACGCGCGATTGCTTGTTTATGGGTGATTCAGGTCGCATGTGACCTGAATAATGATCAATATGATGATGAAACAAAGATATTTATATTTGATGTTTTAAAAAAAATGCAAGTTTTTGATGCTTTAACAGAAAAAGAACAGGCAATTTTAAATCGTGATGCTTCCGCACAAGATGTCATCAATATGGTGTGGAAATATGAAGCATATTGGGTGCTGTTATGGGCTTTGGGTATTGTGGATGATTTGAGTTATCCGGTAGATATCGTTGATTGTGATTTTGCAATTCAAGCCGTTTCATCATGCGATACATTTGCTGCATTTATGGAAAAAGTCCAATTACGAGATATTGAAGAAATCTTAGATCAGGCTGATTTAATTTATCGTTATGATTGGGCATGTGTAAATGCGCGTTTAAAGCAACAGGATGCACCTGAAAATTTAAATTCATCTGTTGTTGTGGAACGGCATGGCGCCTTGAACTGGCTGATTCAGACTGATAGTGACTGGGATTATCCTGATGTGAGTACCTAAATAAAAATTTGCTATATCAAAAGTCATTTGCAATCAAACTTTCCTCTGAAAGTAAATTGAAATGTTGCGGTGATGTTGCCCACAAGATACTTAAAACAAGGTAAACTAAATCTTTCTTAAACAACCTTGTGGGTAAATTGATGCGACGTTTATCGACTCAAGAGCAGAACTTTAAACAAGTCTTTGCTGACTTGTTAGCTTTTGAAACAGTGAGTGATCCTGAGCTTTTAAAAACAGTAGACCAAATTATTGCAGATGTGCGCCTACATGGGGATGCACATGTACTTAAACTCACTCAACAGTTCGATCGACATCCAGCGCATCAATTTTCAGATTTAGAACTGACACAAGAGCAACTTAAAGTTGCATTTGAAGGTTTAACTTCAGAAGTACGTGAAGCTTTGGAAATGGCGGCCAATCGTGTTCGCTCATTCCATCAGGCTCAAAAACAAGACGGTTGGTCCTATGTGGATGAATTAGGAAATACCCTTGGTCAAAAAGTTACCCCTTTAGACCGTGTGGGTATTTACGTTCCAGGTGGTTTGGCTTCTTATCCATCCTCTGTGCTGATGAATGCTCTACCCGCGCACGTGGCTGGGGTAGCAGAAATTATTATGGTGGTGCCTGCGCCAAATGGTGATTTAAATCCTTTGGTATTGGCGGCTGCTTATTTAGCGGGTGTAAGTCGTGTGTTTACGATTGGCGGTGCGCAAGCAGTTGCCGCACTTGCTTATGGAACAGAAACGATTCCTGCGGTAGATAAAATTACAGGACCGGGTAACCGTTTCGTTGCTGCCGCAAAACGTGCTGTTTTTGGTCAAGTTGGTATTGACATGATTGCAGGACCTTCTGAAATTTTGGTTTATGCAGAAGGTCATAATGACGCTAAATGGTTGGCGATGGATGTTTTGTCACAAGCTGAACATGATACGGTTGCGCAAGCGATTTTTATTACGCCTGATGAACAGCTGTTAAATGATGTCGAGCAAGCCATTGAAGAACATTTGGCTACATTACCCAAAGCTGAAATTGCACGAACTTCGATTGCAAATCGAGGTGCTTTGGTCTTGGTTAAAGATCGCCAAGAAGCCATTGATTTGATTAATCAAGTTGCGCCTGAGCATTTGGAATTGTGCTTAGATGATGCTGAGCAGATGTCAGAAAGTATTCGCCATGCAGGTGCAATCTTTATGGGGCGCTATACACCAGAAGCGATTGGTGATTATTGTGCGGGACCTAACCATGTCCTACCTACTTCTGGTACAGCACGTTTTTCATCACCTTTAGGTGTTTATGATTTTCAAAAACGTTCAAGTTTGATCATGTGTTCTGAGCAAGGAGTTAAATCGCTTGCTAAGGCCGCAGATATTCTTGCTCAACAAGAAAATTTAGATGCGCATGCCCGATCAGCTAGATATCGTTATCAATAATTTACCAATGGCCCAGTATCCGTACAAATCCTTCTCCCTTAGGGATAAGGTGAGGATGAGGGCGTAAAAATTTAACTGACTTACGTTTGGGGATTCTATTGAAATGCCCAAACCCTCTCCTAGAGTGAGAGCGCTTATATAAAGTAAGTCATGTGAGAAAAAATACGAGATAAAAATGCCAAATATTAGCCCTGAGCAAATGCGTTTTTGGAGTCCTGAAGTACGTGAGTTAGAACCGTATGTCCCAGGTGAGCAGCCTAAAATCCAAAACTTATTAAAACTGAATACCAATGAAAACCCATATCCACCATCGCCAAAAGTGGTTGCAGCAGTTCAGTCTGTACTTATAGATTCAGCAGATGTATTGCGCCTATATCCAGATCCAGATGCATCAGCACTCAAACAAGCGATTGCTAAGCAACAGCATGTAGCAGTAAAAAATGTCTTTGTTGGTAATGGTTCGGATGAAGTTTTAGCACATATTTTTAAAGCATTTTTTGTTCAAGAAAAGCCAATTCTATACCCAGATATTACCTATAGCTTTTATCCTGTTTATAGTCAGTTTTTTGGAATTTCAACCCAAACTAAAATCTTGCCTTTAAATGAGAATTTTGAAATTGATGTGGCTGATTATAAACAGCCGAATGGTGGGATTATCATTACCAATCCCAATGCACCAACCAGTATTGCATTAGAGATATCTGCAATTGAACAAGTCTTGCAAGCCAATCCAGATTCTGTAGTTGTGATTGATGAAGCGTATGTAGATTTTGGTGCTGAGTCAGCCGTGAATCTGGTGGAAAAATACGAAAACTTAGTCGTTTGTCAAACCACTTCAAAATCTCGCTCTTTAGCTGGTTTACGAGTTGGCTTTGCAATTGCGCAGCCACATTTGATCGCCGCATTGGAAGCTGTAAAAAATAGCTTTAACTCCTATCCAATTGATCGTTTTGCAATTGCAGCAGCTGTCGCATCATTTGAAGATCAAGAATACTTTGCAGCACAATGTCAAAAAGTGATTGTAAGTCGTGACAAACTTGTTGCAGATCTAGAGTTGCTAGGATTTAAAGTATTACCATCCTCAGCCAACTTTATTTTTGCTTGTTTACCCTCAAAAGATGCTGGTGAATTGGCAAAAGCATTACGTGAACATGGCATTATTGTTCGATATTTTAATAAGCCACGGATTGATCAATTCTTACGTATCACTATTGGTACAGATGAACAAAATCAACGCCTTGTTGATACGCTAAAGCATGACATTTTAGTCTAGGATTCATTTTGAGGTTGATGCCATGTGTTGAGTAAATCTAGCATGGCAGAAACTTTATCAAAACATTCTTGATATTCTGCATTACAATCTGAAGCAATGGTGATCCCACCACCTGCCCACAATGAAACTTCATCTTGATATTTTTGAATTGAACGAATCAAAATATTCCAAGAACCAGTTCCATCAAAATTAAAATACCCCAGTGAGCCGCAATAAGCACCTCTTGGTGCACTTTCGAGTTCTTCAATAATTTGCATCGCGCGAATTTTGGGTGCGCCGGTAATTGAACCGCCTGGTAGTGCGGTGAATAAAACCTCAAATGGATTTACATCCGATTTTAAGGTCGCAGTGACTTCACTTACCATATGATGTACCTGCTTAAAAGATTCAATATTAAACAGTTTTGGGGTTTTTACTGAACCTGTTTCAGCATATACACTTAAATCATTGCGTAATAAGTCCACAATCATGACATTTTCAGCCTGATCTTTTTCAGAGTGAATCAAGGTATTTTTTGACTGCTCATCTAAAATTGGATCGTCATAACGAGGCATTGTCCCTTTAATGGGTTTGGTGGTGATTTTACGATCAGTCTCGAAATCAATAAATAACTCAGGTGAACAACTGAGTAACTCAAAATCATCAATTTTTAAATAACCTGAATAAGGGGCATCAGTGAGTTTCCAAAAATTTTCGGCTGTATCTAACAGTGAACCGTTTGCTTTTCCTATGAATTCTTGAGTTAAATTAATCTGATAACAATCACCAGCTTTAATATATTTTTGAATTTGTGCAAATGCTTGATCATATTGTGATTTTGTCCAAGTCGCACTACATTTTGATAAAAGTTTAAATTTTTGATTATTTAAGGATTGTGTTGCTAATAACTGTTGTATAAATTTAAAAAATGCTTCTGCGCAAGCTTCTAAACTATAAAAAAATAATTGCCCTTTTTCTTGTTTAATAAAGGTTTTATAAATCCCCACATAAAAATTGGGTTGAGATTTTGTATTAGCGTCAATGTGTTGCCGACTGGCATAGTTGTAATCAATAAAACCCATATATCCCCCCTGAAAAGTATGCTGTGTTTTTGGGGCAGATTGAGTTGTGAAATTAAAAAAGTGATTCAAAGAAGGATTGGTTTTGTCTTTTTGATAATGTGTAAAATGATTTCTTGAATAGCTAAAAAGTTGTTGCTGGATTGAAATGCAATATTGTTCAGGTGAAAAAGCAATAATGTCTTCACCTGAGTTTTTTAAATAGATACAACCGAATAATGAATCAAGTCGGTGTAATAAATCTGCAATGCCATTTGATGGAAAATCTAATAACTTCCGAAACATAGGGAGGTTTAACTCGAGCGCGAAAAGGGTTTGTAAAGCATTATTCTACCTGAAAATAGGACTTATAAAAGTGTTTACCGTTTATCGGTTTAATTGGCTTTTTGATAAACAGCAGTTGAACAAAAAGTAACATACAGTTAATTTAAAAGGGCAAAACGGACTACTCAAGGATTGGTGTTCTAAGTTGTAAAACAACTAAAACAACAGGGAACTACGGAGAGTGGTTAAAAATGAAAAAAAATGCTCTTGGGAGAGTACAGGTTATGAAATTATTTACTAAACTTGCTTTGGTTTCAGCTATCGCTATCAGTTCAAATGCAATGGCAATGCAAGCAATGGATGATGCAGCACTCAGTGCAACAACTGGTCAAGATGGTATTTCTATTGGAATTGGTATTTCAAAAGTTGAAATTGATAAAGTTCATGTGTTTGATGGTGATGGTTTATCTGCAACAGCTAAATTGGCGGATGGTGTAAATGGTACTACCGATGGGACAGCTATCACGGGTGGTACGGCAACAGCTGGTGCAATAACAATTAATAATATTGTATTAACTGCAAATACTGCATCTTTATTACAAAGCCATAATTTGGCAGATATTACTATTGATACTGATGGTAATGCGGGTAGTCCATTCCTAAATATTGGTGCTGCGGTTTCAGGTTTAAATATTTCTTTGGGTAAAATTGAAGTTAATGATGTAGATGCAACGACTACTACAAGCCCTTATAAAGTGGGTACTGGTACTGCAACTATTTTAAATGGTTTAACTTTGACTACGGGTAAAACTGCTGCAAATATCCAATTGGGTAACACTCCACAAGGTGCGATGATTAAATTGGCTGGTAGCATGACTGGTGGTTTAACAATTAGTAATCTTTCATTGCATGATGCATCAACTGGTGGTGGTGGTGATATTGTTCTTGGATCAATTAAATTGACAGATACAGGTTCTAATAACTTATCTACTGATGCAGCTATTGCTGTACGAGCAACAGGTGTGAGCGGTGCTACTGCAGATGGTCTTCAAATTACAGCGATGACTAAACCGACTGATATTTATATTCAAAAAATTCAACTGGGTAGTGCGTCAGCAGCTTCAATTGGTGATATTGCGATTAGTGGTTTGAAAGTTTATAACGGTAGTGCTGGTACAACTCCAGGTGCTGTGATCACAATTTCTGGTCACTAAGTTTAGTTATTAGAAAATGAAAGACGCATGCAACGCATGCGTCTTTTTTTTACAAAAAAGCTGAGTAAAAGCGACAAAAGTTGAAAAAAAAACTGTTTTTTTTTTCAAAAAACGTTATCTTCTAATCACAGGGAAGTAGAGTGTTCACTCTAAAAATAAAATCAGCACTTTAGGCAAAATATTGCCGATACTTGATAGTTAAAATTATGTTAGAAATTACTTTAGGTTCGGCATTAATGTATTATTTTGCCAACCATGCCCTAGATGTGAAACCCAAGCCAAAGGATGCAATTTACTATACTGAGCTTGCGGATTCCAGAGATAAATCGTTTACACGTAACCATCGTGAAATGGTACATGTTAAACCCGCCTTGGAAAATCAATTCCGTGGCATTGTACGTCAAGCATATGACTATAGCTGTGGTTCTGCTGCATTAACAACACTGTTAAATGGTTATGTTGGGACAAATTTAACTGAACAGCAAACCATGGAAGGCTTATTACGCTTTGGAGAATACAATCGTATTATTGAGCGTCGAAGTTTCTCATTGCTGGATATGAAGCGTTTTGTTGCTGCAATTGGATATGAGAGTGGTGGTTATAAGGGGGAGTTCACCGATTTAATCAACCAAAATCAACCCGTAATTGTTCCGATTTCTTATGCTGGTTTTAAACATTTTGTTGTATTTAAAGCATATAAAGATGGCCGAGTTTATGTCGCGGATCCTGCATTGGGGAATATTAGTTTTGATCAAGAGCGATTTAAGGACGTTTGGGAAAACAACACATTATTTGTGATCAATGCTCCTAAAGATCAACAACGGAATATGTTGGCCTTACAGGATGCCGATATGCGCCATGTGGATGATGCAACTATTAACCGCTATGCTTTAGTTGAAGCACAATATTCAACCGATTATACCAATAAATTAGCCGATAAGGCTTCTACGATGCGTAAGGTGATTGACCAAGATACCAAGTCTGCGACATACAATCAGCCAATTACATCCTATATGCGACTCTATTATAAACGTAAGTAAAGATGGATTAAAAATTACATAACTGAATTGGATTTTTGGAATAGGAATAATATGAATAATCAATGGATGAAAAGAACTTTACTTGCAATGAGTATTCAGTTTGCAATTGGAAGTTTATATGCAGCGGAGACAGATACAAGTGCTGAGGTTGCAGTAGATCAGGCTACAAGCACAGACAATAACAGTTCTGAAAACACGAGCCAAACAGTTCCTGTTACAGATGTTAAAGAAGATGTAATAATTAATAAAGATGAAACAAAATCTTTAGCACCTAAGCCTGGTACGCAAGCGGCAGAAGCATTACAGAAAAAAGAAGGCGATGCCTCACAAGAAACTAATTTACAAGAAGTTTTTACATCTAATGAGCGTCAATACTCTTTAATTAAAAAGGGTGAAATCTCAACTTTTTATGATTTAGATTATTCATACTATCGTGATTCACAGTTAAATTTAGGGATTAATGAAGGAACAGCCTACCAGCTCCGTGTTGATGAGGATGCTAGCCATACCATCAGTAATACTTTTACTGCGCAGTATGGGGTACGGGATAATTTAACCTTTACCGCATCTATCCCTTTTATTGCCAAATCAGATAGCTTGAAAGATGCCACGGCTGCAGGTTTGGGGGATATTAATTTAGGTGCTCGTTGGGAACCTTTCCCACTGAAAGCAGGACGATTACCTTTAATTTTATTTGGTAGCTTATCGACCAAAACTGGTGACAGTCCATATGAAATAAACCCTGAAAAAGACCTTTCAACAGGTAAAGGGTATTATTCAGTAGGAGTCGGTGCAAGTACCCGTAAATATATCGATCCAGTCGTACTCTTTGCCTCTGTTTCTGCTAATTATGGATTTAAAGAAACTGGCTTGAATCAAGTCCGTGGTGGAGGTAATGCTAATGGGCAAGGTGGGGATCAGACTTATCAACGCGTTTTAGAAGAGTTTGATCCTGGTATGACAGGTGGTTTCTCTTTTGGTTTTGCATATTCATTTAACTATGATGTTTCGATGACTATGTCATACCAACAATCATTTAATATGAATACTTCATTTAAATATAAACCAACAGAGGGACTTGCAGATTCATATAAAGCAGCTGACCAATCTAGTGGAATGTTTTCAATTGCTTTAGGGGTTCGTGTTAATCCAGATACGATTGTAAATGGAACATTGGGTATTGGTTTAACTGAAGATTCACCAGATATTTCACTTGGCTTGTCTTTCCCATTGGACATCTTAGGCTTCGGTAAGAAGAAAGCTCACTAAAGGAGTGTAAAGTATGAAAAACATACGTTTGCGCCCATTAGTTACAGCGATTTTATTAACAGGGTGTTCGACTCAAGTATTTGCACATTTAGGACTTAACCTATCTGTAGATATACGCTCATTAACAATGGGGAATGCGGTAACTGCAGACCCACCGGGGATCAGTGCGATTCATTTTAACCCTGCCGGGTTAACTAAACTCAAAGGTTTGCAAACTGATGTACAGGGAATTATTGCAAACTTTGATGTACAGCGTGAATTTTCAGCCCCTCCTGGTTATAACGTGTTTGGGTATTCTGATGATCCTCTCATCTGTAATGATACGCCAGATAATCCTTCAAGTCTTTGTACAGATTATAAGGATTCAGTGCGTGGGGACGTGGAATACGCAAGTTTATATATTCCTATTCTAAAGAAAGTGGTGGATTTGGGGCCCGGTTGGCCAGTTTTAGCACCAACGGGTGGTATTTCTTATAATCCCCCTGGCTCAAAATTGACCTATGCAACAGCTGCATATGCTCCAATGGTTGCAGGCTTTGGTTCGGAAGATGGCAATCCTGGTAATTTTATGGGGCAACAAGTTGCGATTGAAAGGATAACCTACTTATCTCCATCTGTTGCCTACCAAGTCAGTGATGAACTGTCTATTGGTGCTTCAATAGGAATGTCATATAACGCAATGGCATTAAAAACCGATTTAAGATTTCCGAATGAAATGATCGGCGTTTTACGAATGATTGATGAGTCTGTTTGTGGTCCTTTCCGAAATAATTCAAATGTGATTACTGACCTCCTGCTATTTGGTATTTGTAATGCCGATGAAGGAATGAATCCTTTTGGCCAATTCGGAAAAATGCAGGTTAGTCTGGAGCAGAGTTTAAGTCCAAGTTATAACTTAGGCTTAATGTGGGAACCTACAGAGAATTTTGGTTTTGGTATGGTTTATCAAAGCTCAGCTAAAATGCGTATGAAAGGTAAATACTTTATCGACAATGCTAATGCACCACGAGAGCTGATAAAAGGTTTGAACTCTTCGGCAACAGGGCAAATTCTTGCTGCGATTTTAGGTTTTCCTGGTTATATCCCACCAACTGAATCTGGTTTGATTTCAATGGATTTGGAATATCCAGCTCACTTCCAAGCGGGGATAAAATATAAGGTTTTACCTGATTTACAGGTAAACTTTGACGTGGGCTGGACAGATTTTAAAGCATGGGAAAAGTTTCAGTTCGAATTCGATCGGCAAATTTCAGCATTAAAAATTGCAAAATTATTATCTAATCAAGTTACAGATACATCATTGGCTTTTCCATTGGGCTTTAAGTCTCCATGGAGTTGGGGTATCGGTGTTGAGTATTCTGCAAATGATCGCTTAAAGCTTCGTGCAGGTTATGAACCTCGTGCTAGTGCAATCCCAGATGATAAGCGTAATACCATGGTTCCGATTAACAATGCGCAATTATTTGGTTTAGGTTTGGGCTATCGTTTTGATGAAGATACGGATATTGACTTGTCTGTGGGTTTCCTGCGTAGTCGAGATAATATTCCTGCAAACACAAGTAGTTTGGCAAACAAAACAGGGGTAGATAACTTGCTACTGAACCCTTATGCTGGTTTAAATGTAAAAACCAATACAAAAGTTACAATTCTAGGGATTAACTACAGAACGAGATGGTAATGCGTTTAAACCTTGAAAAAAAAACTGTCGTAACCTCTTTGTGGCTAGCTTTAAGTTTTAGCTCAGCCACATCTGTTTCTTATGCTGCCAATTTTTATACCATTATTGGCCCTGATGGGCATCCAATGATTGTTCAGAAGCCTGAAACTAGTCCCAAAGGGGAAGTAAAGCAAAAAAACAAACAAATACAAGAAACTAAACAAATACAAGAAACTAAAGTTATAAAGCCAAATGTGCAAGGGATAGAAACCCTACCTGTAGTTAAACATAATCAGAAAGAGATTGAGCCGAAGAGTGCTTCATTGACTGTTCCGACTTCTCAGCCTGCCAGCCAACCTCCTTTAATGGATAACAACAAAGCTAAAGCTCAAATGAATCCTGTTCCGGCAACAGATCAGTCTTCATCGTCAGTATCACGAAAAACAACTCCTCAACTTGTCGTCGAACAGTCTTCACGGAAGCCCATTAGTACTGTTCAACAAAAAAATAAAGTCGAAAAACTAGCGAAAGAGAGTACACCACGCCAAGATGAAGTAAAGATCAATCAAGAGGTTGTGCTGAAAAATACTCAACCTGTAGAAGATCAGCATTTTACTGTCATTGATGGTGAAAAATATGTAAATAATGAGTATTTAGAAGATCGCGAATTCAATTTAGAAGGTAAAAAAAGATTTTATATGACGCCAGAAATTGGCGCAGTTCATGGGCGATATGAAACTATTGAACGACAAAAAGGGCTTAGTGCGAGTCTTTTAAACCGTATTCGTGGGAATTCAGAATCTGAAGAAAAGAAGCCCGTTGTTTTATCTTCTACCTATTTTCGTTTAGCTAAAGATGAGGTTGTTCAAAATTTAGAACAATCATGTTTCTCTGGAAAAAAATTAGTTAAAGCGAAAGATTTATCAATAAAAAATCAAGAAATTGGGCTTTGGCCAGTCGCACCAATTAAAGAAAGTTTTGCCTATGAAGTGGTGAAATTAGACCCTAAAGTGCAAAATGTATTATTAACATCGTATGCATCTTCTTCAAAGATCCAAAGTTATTATTGGCCATTAGTTGTATTTTTAGATGGACAAGGTTGTGTCCTTGAAGGTGTGAGTGGTTTTAAAAATGATGAATCTCACGACAATAATTTACAATACGCAGCGATGGAAGGCGTTTTAAGAAAACCTGATCAGGCAGTATATCTATTTTTAACACCATTATCCTCAGCATTAGATGTGGAAAATAAACAGTTAACAAATCATGGACAAATTAAGCTGAGTGTTATTCAGTAAGGATGAAAATATGAAAAAAAGATTATTAGCCCCTTTCGTTTTAACGAGTTTAGGCTTAGCACTCGCAGGTTGTGGCGGTGAAAGTTCGACAGTGAATGAAGATCCTTATAAAGGCATTAAAACGTATTCAAATGGTTGTGATGCTGATACTACAGAAAAATGTTTAGGTTTTTATGTTGACTATCCTGTTGATGGTTTAAATTTTGATTGTAGTACCGATACGAAAAATCATTATGTAACTAAACTTGAGGGTGGGTTAGCACTTGGTGGTTGTTTAATTGGAGATAAAGCGAAGTTCTTTATCCAAGGTTCTGAATCGGAAAGAAAAATCATTTTAGGTGATGTTGATCTTGCAAAAATTCGTCCGTTGAAAGTTCGTGGTCAACCTGCTGCTATTGGCTTGATTGATATTGCAAGTGCCATGACAGGTAAACAACCAGAAAGTATGACCATGAGTGATGATACGTTCAAGGTGATGGTTGGGTTGGTCCGAGTTTTCCAAGCGATAGGATTGGAACAGGATGCCAATCAAATAGGGGATGTACAACCAATTGAATTATCAGATAATATTAAAAATAATTTAAAAGCAGTTGATGCCAATATTGTCGTAACTGATTTTATTAATGGCAGTTATGTTGCAAAACTAAAACCATGGATCAATGTAGAAGCTGTTAATGAGGCTTCGGCAATTGCGACTGCGCAACGTTTGGTTCAACAGTCACTGGTTAATATTTATTCGACAAATTTCCTTATATTTAGTGGTGCGAACGTTGATATTCAAGGCTTTACAGGTAAAAGTGATTTAAGTACCAAGAATGAATCTATTGCCAACATGTATGTTGTTACTGACCGTCAAGGCTATACCTCAGGATATGCTATGCAATGGGTTGGCGTACCTCAAAAAGTGGAAGAGAGTACAATTGCTGACTCACTGTTAAAATTTTTACTGCTAAATCAAGTTGTTCCACAAAAACTTAATGTAAATGCCCAACAAGGTTGGATTAACCCACTCACACGTAAAATTACATCTCCACTTGTGTTTAAAAAAGATCAAAGTTCAACGGATAAACTTGAAATTTATCAGGGAGCTTTGCTGAATAATACCAATGTTGCTGGCACAGAGTATATGTATAAGCGAGCAACAGGCGCAACAACAGCACCTACCGATCCAACAGTATACGGGAAATGGCGTCAAACTTTAAATGGTGATCAGCTTTCTGGGGGGATTGATATTTATAAAACTAATCCTGCTAATTACTTAGATCGCAAAGTTTTCCTGACTAAAAATACAGTAAAAACTGGTGAAAAATATTACTTCCCACTGTATGCAAATATTACATTTACGTTTGATAACAAAGAAGTTTCTCCAAATACGCAAACACTCGGTATTGTGATTGATGAAAATGGAGATATACGTACCAATTTAGGTAAAAATAGTGCTCTAAATTCAGATACATGTGCTGATGTAGATCCAAGCACTTATATTGACAAAGAAACAGGGGTACAACAATATCGTATTGGAACCACAGGTACAGCCTATATTAATGGGAATGTTGAAAAGTCGATTACAATGCGTATGATTTTAGCAAATCCTGTATTTGGCAGCCTTGATGGTGCATTAGCAGGTTTAAATGAAACATTAGTGATTACACCAACTAGCGGTTCATCTAATGATGATTTAGCCAAAGCATCTGTATCTTCTGGTGGTATACGTTTAAATCTTCAGAGATTAATCAATGAACAAAACACATCCAGTGGTGTAAATATTACCAGTTGGAATGGGGATCAAACGATTACTGCAACATGGGTAAATCTACAGGCAGTTTATCAATCAATCTATAACAATGTTGAAGCAAATAAAGAGAAAGTTACAGCTGAGCAAAAAGAGTTAGCGAAACGTTTATCGGGGACATTAACTGTAAGTTTACCGCAGTGTTATAGCATTAAAACCAAGTAATTTATGTCGATTAAAAAGCCTCAATTCAAGTGATTAGAATTGAGGCTTTTTTACTCATATTTTTAATACTGGGCAGTTGATCAAAGGAATATCTATTCGATATTATCCTGTTTGGTCTAATCGAGTGCCCAAAGTTTCAAGATGCATTGGAAATGTATTGGTTTTACGGTCTTCAAAATAATGTCTTAAGGTGCGTTCTACACTTGGAAAAGCTAAATCGTTCCAAGGAATTTCATGTTCATCAAATAAACGACTTTCAATGGTTTCTTCACCAGCACCAAATACACCATCTTTTATTTGTGTTTTAAATAAAACATAAACTTGCCCAATCCGTGGAATATTATACATGCAGTAAAGCTGTTCAATCTCAACCTCAGCTTCAGATTCTTCACGTGTTTCACGAGCTGCGCCTTGTTCCATGGTTTCAAATAGTTCCATATAACCAGCAGGCAAAGTCCATAGTCCATAACGTGGTTCAATAGCACGCCGACAGAGTAAAACTTTATTTTCCCAGATCGCCAGTGCACCACAAATAACTTTGGGGTTAATATAATGAATGGTGCCACAGTGTGTACAAACTTTACGGATTTTTTGATCACCTAAAGGAATTTTTTCTATGGTTGTATGACCACATGCACTGCAAAAACTCATAAGCTTCATTAAAAATGTGAGATAACTCAGCATAACTGAAAAATTCTACTTTCGCATCATTTATAGCCTTATCGATAAAATTTCCTATATGATAGAACAAGAACAAAAAGATAGAGTGAGATCAATGAAGGATGATGAGCTAACCCAAGTATTGCAAAATAGATTACGTTTTGGCAAAAGAACCTATCCAGCCAATGCCGCAGTGCTCATTGCTATTACTCAAGAAGCTGATCCTAAAATTTTGCTGACAAGACGTTCTGCTTACTTATCAAATCATGCTGGAGAAGTTTCCTTTCCTGGTGGTAAACGCGATCCAAATGATACCAGTAATATCGTTGTGGCTTTGCGAGAAGCATGGGAAGAAACCGCACTCAATCCATTTGATGTCAAGCTGATTGGTGATTTACCCATGGAGCGGGCAAAAAGTGGAATAACGGTAAAACCTGTGGTGGGATTAATCCCGCCTGACATTCAGTTGATTGCTCAGCCAAGTGAAATTGATCGTATATTCTATGCCCCGATTAAAAAAATGATGGAATCACAGCCTATTCCTTATGAAGTACGTTTGGCACATCAATCGGTGTATTTTCCCAGTTTAAGAATTGAAAATGAAATCATTTGGGGTTTAACCGCTCGAATTCTGATTTCATTATTTAAATATGGTTTGGATTATCAAAAAAACTGGCCGTTTTTATTGAACTCTCCATCTTTTAAGTCACAAATATTCAATAAGAAGTAATGCTAAAAAGTTATGATCAAAGTCAATGGTCTCAAAATATCTCAAAGGAATGTAATACCATGATGTATAAATTTAAAGGTTTTGCACCACAAGCTTTACATGCACCTTTTGATGGTTGGATTGCGGATAATGCTACAGTGATTGGCCAAGTGGAACTCGGGCAACAAGTCAGTGTATGGTTTGGTGCAGTCATTCGTGCGGACAACGCTAAAATTCATATTGGGAATTTTAGTAATGTTCAAGAAAATGCCGTTTTACATACAGATACAGGGATTGAATTAATCGTTGGCGATTATGTGACCATCGGGCATCAAGCCATGTTGCATGGTTGTACGATAGGCGATAATAGTTTAATTGGTATTAACGCTGTAGTTTTAAATCATGCTGTGATTGGTAAAAATTGTATCATAGGTGCAAATAGTTTGATTCCAGAAGGTAAAGTTATTCCTGATAATTCCTTGGTGGTGGGTTCGCCGGGTAAAGTCGTGAGAACTTTGGATGAGAATGCGGAGAACTTATTAAAAATGAGTGCTTTGCATTATGCCTCCCATTACAAGAATTTTATTGATTTAGAAGAGTTTAAATTTGAATAAATGATTAGTTTTAAAATTTGTCACTTAAATGCCAAGCACAATGTCTTGGCATTTTTATAGATTATTTTGATCTAATGGATTTTATCTGACAGGCTTTATCTCTAAGCTCTCGCGCTATTGAAATGAGTGGAGTATCATAGGCAACATTTTTAACATGGTAAGGTTGTGCATGAAATTGCTGGCATTGGAAACTGCCAATGAGCAGTGTTCCGTTTCGATTGTTGATGAAACTCAAACACTCTATTTTCAACTTGATACGCGAGCAAAAGCACAAACTCAAACCATTTTGCCGATGATTGAGCAAGGTTTTGAGCAAAATAAAATTTCCAATAAAGACTTGACTGCAATTGCATTTAGTCGTGGACCAGGCTCTTTTAGTGGTGTACGTATCAATGCAGCTGTGACTCAAGCTTTGGCATGGGCAAATGATATTCCTGTGATTCCAGTTTCAACCTTGCAAGCGCTGGCTCAAGCTGCTTATCGTCAGGCCCAATTGACTGAAGTGACCGCTGTTTTAGATGCGCGTATGCAGGAAGTCTATATGGCAAGTTTTAAGCTTGACCAAAATAACATTATGCAACTTGTAGACGAAGAAAAATTATTGGACTATCAACACGCTGCGGAATATCAAAAATATATCTTGATCGGTTCAGGTTCAGCTTTGGTGAATGTTGAGGCAATAGCGTTTCAACAAATTGCTGCTTCCGCTGATGATATTGCCACAATTGCGCGTCAAAATGCACTGCAAAAGCAATGGTTCAGTGCAGAGCAGGCCTTACCTGTATATTTACGTGATAATGCATGGAAGAAAATTCCAGAACAAGGTAAACCATAATCGTTTTTCGCTTTAATTTTTAGGATTTCACAATGGATCTTTTACTGCTACTCAAAGCAGCCATTATGGGTATTGTTGAAGGTATTACCGAATTCTTACCTATTTCAAGTACAGGGCATTTAATTCTTGCATCCGAGCTAATGAATTTCTGGACCAAAGAAAAGAGTGATTTATTTGTTGTTGCCATTCAAATGGGCGCGATCGCTGCAGTGATTTATGAGTATTGGAGCAAGCTTTGGGGCGCAGCAACTGGTTTGTTTTCAGGTGAACCGAGAGGCCGTCATCTTGGGATCAGTATTATTGCGGCCTCTATTCCAATTATGCTTGTTGGCTTGACATTTGGGGATATCGTAAAAGAGCTGCTGTTTAATGATATTTCTGTTGCGATTGGTTTGATTGTCGGTGGTTTAATCATTTGGTGGGTTGAAAAAAATCCTCCAAAAGTCAATGCAGTTGAAGTGGATAATATTTCTATTAAAGAAGCCATTTATATTGGTTTAATCCAAGTATTGGCGCTTATTCCGGGAACTTCACGCTCAGGTGCAACCATTATTGGTGGCATGATGTTGGGTGTATCCCGTAAGGCTGCGACTGAATTTTCATTTTTCCTTGGCATACCTGTAATTGTCGGCGCAGGTTTATTAGATCTTTTTAAGAATTACCATATTTATGAAACGACACAAGATTGGACTGTATTCTTTGTGGGTCTTATCGTTTCTTTTGTTTCTGCTTTAATTTTGATCCGTATTTTGGTGGCTTATGTTTCTAAGCGTGATTTCATGGTCTTTGCTTGGTATCGTATTGCTTCAGGTTTGTTGATTTTATTGTTTGCATTAACAGGTTGGAAATTATGGTAAGCGAAATTCGCTTATTTACTGAATCCACATTTTTTGAGAAAGCACAGTCCTACCAAACTGTGCTTTCTTTACGTGGTGTCATAGTAAACATTGCAACAATTGAAAACCTCAATGCACGGTTTTTAAGGCTGAACCCTGAACTTGCCTTGTGTGTCGATGAACAAGGTTTAAGCCTGTGCGCCAATGGCATGAAAATGCAACCTGACTGGAAAGCTGAAATCCCACGTTTAAAACGTGCCAGTTTAAAATCTGAAATGATTGCACGGGCATGTAGTATTTCAGAAAAACCAAACTTAATTGATGCAACTGCGGGTCTAGGACATGACGCATTATTGATGGCACATTTAGGGGCAAAAATAACCCTGATCGAACGTCATCCAATTTTATTTACTTTACTGGAAGATTCAAAAAAACAGCTAGAAAACGATCCATTTTTAGCCAAAGTTGTTGAGCGTATTGATTTGGTTTTTTCTGATTCAGCTGAATATTTACAACAATTGATAATCACGCATCAAACTGTTGATGTTGTTTATTTAGATCCGATGTTTCCGCAACGGGATCAAAATCAGCAAGCCATAAAAAAACAGGCTCAAGTCAAAAAGCAAATGCAGCTATTACACATGCTTTTACCAGAAGATGGTGAAATGGATTTAGGCGATCATCTTTTAGTCCTAGCACGGCAAATTGCGAAGCGAGTTGTGGTAAAACGTCCTAGACTGGCTGTATTTTTAAATGATCAGGCAACCGATCATCAATGGCAAGGTGATGCTTGTCGTTTTGATGCCTATTTTAACAGCAAACTTATTGAGTAATTTGGTAACTGTTTCAATAATAGTCGAATTATTGATATATAGTTAAATCAAAGATTGATAATTTTTTAGCCAAGCCTAAACTAGATAGGCTGATTGAAGCCACTGCCTTAACAGAATCTTTATGATAGATCTTAAACCCTCGATTAACTTTTGGCATGATTTGAAAAGTAACCAACGTGCAGGGATTTGGTTATTCTTAGGTTCGCGAAAGTCTTTACAAATTGTTCGTCCATCTATTCTTCAACTGATTTTTTGGGGACTGTTGGGTGCAGGTGCCAATACACTGTTTAGCTGGTTAGTTGCTGGTGATGGTGGTGTTTTTAATCGACAGGGTCTTGTCAGCTATGCATTGTGGCCTTTTATTGCCTTGATTGTGGGGATTTTCCTATCACAACGTACCAATAATCCACGCTTGATGTTGGTTCCAGCACTGTTATGGTTAGTGCTTGATACGCATATCATGTTGTTTCAATGTTTGCTTCAATATTTGGGCAACCAAGATCTACTGCCTTATTTCACTTATGATGTGATCCCATTGCTATTTTTTGCTTTGTTTATTTGGCAAAGCCTTGCTGTAGTATGGGTTTTTTCAAGAGAATTACAATGGCCATGGTGGGAACGTGCCTTAATCATGTTTGCTACAATAGCCACTTTGTTCACTTGGCAGGTTTCGATCAAGGAACAGCCAATTTGGAAAGTAGAAGAAGTTCCTCCAAGTCTCAGTGAAAGTGCTTTTTATGCACAAAGTCATTTGCTCAATAAAGCATTGGAACAGGTGCAGTTTGGTGAGTTTGCTCAAACACATTGGTACTTTTTGGGTGTTGCGGGTGCTAGTTATCAAGACGTGTTTAAATTTGAAATTGATCGAATTAAAGAACAATTTGATACCCGTTTTGGAACTTTTGGACGCTCTGTTGAGTTGGTTAATAACCCACAAAGCATTAAAGACACTCCTATTGCATCTAAAACCAGTATCGACCTTGCTTTACGCCGTATTGGTCAACAGATGAATCGCGAAAGTGATGTATTGTTTCTTTATATGACTTCTCATGGCTTACCTAATCGTTTTGAACTAGAAAATGAACCGATTAATTTGGATGATGTCGATCCAAAATGGTTAAGAGAAACCCTAGACAAATCGGGTATTCGTTGGAAAGTGATTGTGATTTCAGCCTGTTATTCAGGTAGCTTTGTTTCAGCACTCCAATCACCAGATACTTTGATTATTACTGCTTCTGCAGCAGACCGTGCTTCATTTGGTTGTTCAAATGAAGCTGATTATACTTATTTTGGTCGAGCTTTCTTTGATCAGGCAATGCGTGAACAAGGCTCTCTCAAAGCTGCATTTAAAGAAGCGACTGAAACAGTTGCGAAATGGGAAAATGCACAAGGCTTTGATCCATCTGAACCGCAATGGGTGATTGGGAAAAATATGGAAATGATGTTACCGCAATTGGAACAACATTTATTTCCACAACAAGGGGCTATTACTAGTGCTCAAACTCAAAATGTAAAACTGAATACACAACAAAAGCCATGATAAATAGCGGCGCTTTAAATGCGAAAGCAAAAGCGCTTTTAATTTATATTTAGGTTGATTGTATTGATGCTTTAAGACTGTAGTTCTAAACAATTTAAAGATCGAAATATGGAGCGATACGCGAATGGAACTTTTAAGTAAAAATATCTGTTTTGATGGTGAACAAAGAATTTACCAAATTCAGTCAAATTATTTAAAAGGGGCAACGAAGTTTGCGACATATCTTCCGCCTCAAGCATTAAAAGGACAGAAATGTCCTGCATTATTCTATTTAGCAGGACTGACTTGTACGGAAGAAACCTTTATTATTAAAGCACATGCGCAACGGTTGGCATCTCAGCTTGGCTTGATCTTGATTACACCAGATACATCGCCTCGTGGTGAACAGGTTGCGCAAGGTGATTCATGGGATTTGGGACAGGGTGCCGGATTTTATATTAATGCAACTCAAGCACCTTGGGCTGAGCATTTTCAGATGGAAAGTTATATTGTAGATGAACTTTATCCATTACTGATAAAAACTTTTCCAATTCAATCTGAGGCAGTGGGAATATTTGGTCACAGCATGGGCGGGCATGGCGCATTAACACTTGCTTGGAAACATCCAAATTATTTTAAATCAGTGTCCGCATTTGCCCCGATTTGTGCGCCTACTGAATGCCCTTGGGGTGAGAAGGCTTTTTCTCATTATTTAGGATCGAATAATCGTTCAGAATGGGCAAAGCATGATGCAACCCAGTTACTGCTTTCTAAAGGTCAGTTATTTGACGAAATACTTATCGATCAAGGCTTAAAAGATCAGTTTTTTAGTCAATTGAATCCTGAGAAATACCAGAAAGCCTGTAATAAAGTAGGGCAAAAAATCACATTAAGATTTCATGAAGGCTATGATCATGGTTATTATTTCATTCAAAGCTTTATTGATGACCATTTACAGTTTCATGCTTTGCAATTGCAAAAATAGTTGGGTCACCTAACAAAAAATTAAATTTTGAGTAAAAGTAAACTATAGTTTACTTTTACTCTATTTCTTTCAGCTTAGAAAAAATATAAACTACTTTTTGAGGTTTTATTTCATATCATTTTAGATTGTCATTAAATAATTTAAATAAAGAGAAGAATATGCAAGAACAAATACCGCCTCCATTTCCAAGTCATTTGAATTTGGAAAAGGGCGCTACACCACCAGAAATACAGCAACCCATAGACCAGCAGTATCCTAAAATTCATCGTTTTAAATTTCACGGTGATGCGATGGAATATTTTGGTATATGGATTGTGAATATCCTATTGACCATCATCACCTTAAGTTTGTATGCACCTTGGGCGAAAGTGCGTCGTTTACGTTATTTTTATGGCAATACTGAATTCTTTAAAAGACGTTTTGACTTCACGGGTATTCCAACCAAGATTTTAGTTGGACGATTGATTGCATTGGGTATTTATGCAGCCTTTTCAATTTCCTCGCAGTATTCCATGATTGCAACGGTAGTTGGTCTAGTTGTGCTATATGCAGCAGTACCTTGGCTTATTCGAGCAACAATGCGCTTTACTGCAAGAAATAGTAAGTTTGGAAATAGTCGTTTTTATTTTGCGGGAACCACAAAAGAATCCTATAAAGTCTTTTTTCTTAGTATTTTAATTTATATTTTTAGTTTAGGTATATTTTCTCCTGTTGCGATCTGGTTGTATAAAAAATACTACATTGATCATTTATATGCAGGTCAGTTGGATTTTAAATTGAATGCCGATTGGTCAGCTTATATGGGTGCAGTCTACATTCCAATTTTTATGTCTTTTGGAATCATGCTTGTATTTGGCATTATCTATTTTGGTATTATCGGTTTTATTGCTGGGTATACACCAAACTTTTTTATCTTTGGTGTCTTTGCAATGTATGCTGTGGCAGGTTTGTTTATTTATCCATTGATCGCAGCACGTATTTTTATTACTACATGGAACAATACAACGGTGGGGAGTAGCCAATTTAAAACAGATTGTAATCAATGGCGTTATGCATGGATTGTGGCATCAAATTGGCTGGTTAAAATTCTAAGCATTGGTTTAATGTCTGCATGGGCGGCAATTCGTATTCACAAATATCAAGTTGATTCGATGAGTTTAATTTTGCATGATGATCCAGATCAAATGATGAATCTTGCACAGCAAGAGCAAAGTGCTTTAGCTGAAGAAATTAGTGACATCTTCGACATTGATATTTCTTTATAATGATATGAGTTGAATAATTTATGTCACGACCAATAGAAGTCATTTTCTATGATGGTGTGGTGTCTAAACCACACCATGCCCAACTTTCTGCTCAATCTGAGTTCGAAGTGCTGATTCAGTATGGTGAGCGTTTAGAGCATCAACGCCGTTATGCATATCGCGATATGGAATTAATTGGCGCACTGGGGCAATTAAATCCTGCGATTGAGCTTAAAGATGACGCTAGGATTGAGTTTCAGGGGGCTTTACCAGAATGGTTTAATTTTGGGACTAAAAATGTTCAGCATTCAATTTGGAAATTAGAACGTTCTCCAAGTTTAATTGTATTCAGTATCGTCTTTGTCGCGGTTTTTGTTTTTGCTTTAGTGAAATGGGGTGTTCCAGCAGCATCACATTATGTTGCTTTTCAGCTGCCTGAAAATAGTTTGAATAAATTAGGTGATGAAGCGGAAAAATATGTATTGAATAATTGGACTAACCCCAGTCATTTGGCACAAGGTCAAAAAGATCTAATTTCCAAGCAATATCTAAATACCATCGCTGAAGGAAAACCTGCAAAATTGGTCTTCCGTGAAGGTGGGCAATTGGGTGCCAATGCAGTGGCTTTACCCAACAATACCATTATTATCACTGATGAGTTGATTGAAATGGCGCATAGTGATCAAGAGATTTTAGGTGTATTGGCTCATGAGCAAGGGCATTTGGTTGAACGGCATAGTTTACAACAAGGCTTGACCAGTCTGGGGTTGAGTGTGTTGTATATTGCCATGACGGGTGATAGTTCAGACCTATTGACCTCGTTACCTGCCGCGATGATCGGTGCAAATTATTCACGTAAATTTGAAGCTGAGGCGGATATGTATGCGCTGAAATTGATGGATCGTAAAGGCATTGAAGTGTCTCATTTTGCGAATTTCTTACAACGCTTAAGTGATGAAACTGCACTGGAAGAAAAACCAAAGCAATCAGGTAAAACAGCAGAAGCTGATAAAAAAGCGGATCCAAATAAAAAACAACCTCAAAATGAATCTAGTGAAAAAGAAAGCTCTCTAGAGATTTTTGATGCCTTATCTTCACATCCTGCAACTGAAGAACGCGTTAAAATGGTTCGTGATTTTGAGAAAAAACAACAGGCTAAACCTTAAGCAGCATAGATAAGCGATGTTTTATCTATAGATTGTGCAAGGTGGTGGTGACTTGATCTAGGGCTTAATGAAGCCCTTTATTTTTTTGTATTTTCTCAAAAGATTAGATTATTCGCTAAAACCCATATCATCAAGTAATAGACAGTCACTCATTCAATCAGATTAATTGCTATGACCTGATAAATGACCAAGATAAGTAAAACTGTTGCTTTTTAAAACAACCCAATAAGGTAAGTTTGTTATAATGGGAAAAATATTTCTCTTTGCCAGGTTGTTTCATGTCCAAGCCATTTCTGATTGCACCTTCAATTTTATCTGCCGATTTTGCCCGTCTGGGTGAAGATGTGGAAAAAGTATTGGCAGCTGGTGCAGATGTTGTCCACTTTGATGTCATGGATAACCACTATGTTCCAAACCTAACTTTTGGTGCGGGTATATGTAAGGCATTAAAGAAATATGGGATCAAAGCCCCGATTGATGTGCATCTTATGGTTTCACCTGTGGATCGTATGATTGGTGATTTCTTAGAAGCAGGCGCAGATATTATTACTTTTCATCCTGAAGCAACACATCATATTGACCGTTCATTACAATTGATTAAAGATGGTGGTGCTAAAGCAGGTTTGGTATTTAATCCAGCAACACCTTTGCATTATCTCGACTATGTTTTAGATAAAGTGGATCAAGTGCTTTTAATGAGTGTAAACCCTGGTTTTGGCGGCCAAAAATTTATTCCAACGACTTTGGATAAATTACGCGAAGCGCGTAAAATTATTGATGCTTCAGGTCGTGACATTCGGTTAGAAATTGATGGCGGTGTTGGCCCAGCAAATATCCGTGAAATTGCTGAAGCAGGAGCTGATATGTTTGTTGCTGGTTCGGCGATTTTTAGTAAACCTGATTATCAAGCTGTGATTAACGAAATGCGTGCTGAATTAGCAAAAGTTGGACAAGTTTCGGCTTAAACTTTTCCACAAGTGTATTGTGTGAATTGTGGATAACTCTGATGATAACTATATGGATAACCATGTTGATAAGCATATGGATAAGCTGGGTATAGATTAATCAAAGGGTGATCAATCGTTTATCATGTATGCAATTTCTGTTTAAAAAGAGCCCAAATGGGCTCTTTTGTTATAAAAATTATCTGCTCTTCATCAATTTGATTATTCATTTTTTATTCAAAGTAGAATTGATGCTAAATTATTCAGTGATATTGGCAATCTTTCCACATGATATTTGCCAAAATCGTTATTATTGGCTATGCTCTTAGCTTCATTATGGATTAAAACATAGGTTTTAGTTTTGTTTAGACAACTGCACAAACAGCTTTGGTTTGTTTGTCTTATGGTTTTTGCCATAGGTTGGAGCAGTGTGTCTATTGCATCTGTAAATATGATGCAACATGCGCAAATGATGAATGCATCACTTTTAGATGAACATCAATCGATGATGAAAAACAGTACTGTAAAAGAAATGAAACAACACTGTTTAGACATACAACAAAAACAAAATGATCAAAAATTGCGTCTCAATCATGAGCAGCAGGTGCAAAATTTAAAAGATTGCCATAATCTACAGGTTCAATCTCAAGATACGCAGCAGAGCAAATGCCTAGACTGTGCTGCATTATCATGCCAATCTTCAGTGGTTTGGTTCAATCCTGATATTCCCAAATTGATTGCACCCGATCATCTGCACAACACTCAAGCCTATCAAATCAATTACCAAGCTCAGCACCTCGCAGGGCATTGGCAAGAAATCCTACGTCCTCCAAAAGCTTAATCTGATTTTAGACACTTTTTTATTCAAAATTGCTTGTTAAAATTTAGGTTAAGTTATGTTTATTCAGTTATCTCAAAAGCGATTAGCTCAAAGCTTGGTTGCGACATTGTGCTTGGTCTCCTCAACTTGGGGAATTGCCGCAATCAAAGAATATCAACTCAGCATTGATGAAGGAATCGTCAATGTAACAGGTAAACCGGTAAAACGAATTACTGTAAATGGCCAGTTTCCCGCACCACTTTTAGAATTTGAAGAAGGTGATGAAGCGGTGATTCGTGTTAAAAATAATTTAAAGAATCAGGATTCATCGATCCACTGGCATGGCCTATTATTGCCCGGCATTATGGATGGTGTACCTGGCTTTAATGGTTATAACGGGATCAAACCCAACGAAGAATTTGTCTATAAGTTCAAAGTTCGTCAGAGTGGAACCTATTGGTATCATGCCCATTCGAAAGGCCAAGAACAAGATGGTTTATATGGTTCTTTAGTGATTTATCCAAAGAATAAAAAACCGCTGGCAGCGCATGAACGCACAGATCGTGATTATGTGGTGATGTTGTCGGATTTCCATGAGCAAACCAGTGACCAGATCCAAAAAAATCTAAAGGTTTCCGCAGAATATTATCAAAATCGACGTGAAACATTAGGGGATGTTTGGAAACAGTTACAACGTGATGGTTTAAAAGCAACATGGTCTGATCGCAAAATGTGGAATCAGATGCGTATGTTAAAAACAGATATGTCTGATGTGACGGGTTACACCTTTCTTGTAAACGGGAAAACGCCTGAACAAAATTGGACAGGTCAGTTTAAGCCAAATGAAAAAGTTCGACTCCGCTTTGTGAATGCATCGGCAATGTCGTTCTTTGATGTACGCATCCCTCAGCTAAAAATGACAGTGGTCAGTGCCGATGGTCAACCAGTAAAACCTGTGAGTGTGGATGAGTTTCGTATTGGTACAGCAGAAACCTATGATGTGATTGTTGAACCTAAAATCAGTCATTATCAGATCGAAGCAGAGTCTATTGACCGTTCAGGATTTGCGATTGGAACACTCCACAATGAATTAACAGCAAAAAGTGCTGCTATTCATATGCCTGCTGCTCGTCCACGTGCTCTGCTAACTATGGATGATATGGGAGGTCATGGTGGCGGAGGGATGGATCACTCCAAGATGAGTATGGGTGATATGTCAGGCATGGACCATTCAAAAATGAGTGCTGACGATATGCAAGGCATGGACCATTCAAAAATGAGTGCTGACGATATGCAAGGCATGAACCATTCAAAAATGAATACTGATGCTATGCAAGGCATGGATCACTCGAAAATGAGTGCGAATGATATGCAGGGCATGGACCATTCAAAAATGAGTGCTGATGCTATGCAAGGTATGGGCCATTCAGAAATGAATGCGAATGATACGCAAGCTATGGATCATTCACAGGATAGCAATTCATCGGCAGCTCAAAAAAATGACCAAGTGGTTTATGGTTGGGCAAATGCATCGACGCCGCAAGGAGATAAAGCACTGCAATACAGTGATTTAAAATCACTAACCCCTCAACCTGATACTCGTGATGCCACCAGTGAATTGGTGATTCGCTTAGGCGGAACCATGGAGCGTTATGTTTGGACGATCAATGGTAAAAAATTCAGTGATGCTGAACCACTCAAAGTGAAATATGGCGAACGTATCCGAATTAAATTTATCAATGACAGTATGATGGCGCATCCAATGCATTTACATGGCATGTTTATGCAACTGGAAAATGGTCAGCCTGCTGTGGATATGCCCAATAAACACACCATTGTTGTACCACCTGCAAAAACAGTTACAGCATTATTAACCGCTGATGAATTGGGTGAATGGGCAATCCATTGTCATTTGCTCTACCACATGAGTGCAGGGATGATGAATAAATTGATTGTTGCCAATGTGAGTGATGGCAAAGTGTCCACCCAGCCAGTTCAAACAACAAATACCACTCAAAAGGCTGAAGTGAAAGGGGACGAACATGCAAATCATTAATCTTTTTTCTAAATCAGCTCTGGCAAGTTCATTACTTATGCTGAGTGGTTTGGCTTTGGCCCATGAAGGGCATCAGATGCAAAGTGATGAGAGTATTGCGACTGAATCAACTGTAGTGACTGATTATTCAAGCATGGATCATTCAAAAATGAATCAGTTGGATAAGCAAAGCAATGTTGTAGATCATACACAGCATCAAGCGATTACAACCACTAAGGGGGCGGAAAGCGTAGCTTCGCATAGTACCCATGATCATGGTAAAGAACATGGTGCGCAGGTTTATCAGCGAGTGACTATTGATAATGCTTGGATGCTGGATGAAGATGGAAAAGGTACTTTAGATTCATCTTTAGAGTTACGCATAGGTACTGATGAAAATAAGTTATTCATTAAAGGGAGCTCCAGTAAGGCTGAATCAGACAAAATAGAATATGATCTAAGTGCCCTCTATAGCCGTAACATTGCTGATTTTTGGGATGTACAGGCGGGTGTGCGTTACAGTGATAATCCTGAGCGAACCACTGATCAGGAACGTGTAGATGCGGCTTTGGGTTTACACGGCTTGGCGCAGTACTTTTTTGAAACAGATGCTTATCTGTATTTCGGACAGGACAGTCAGGTTGCATTTAGCCTAGAAACTGAACGTGATTTATTATTGACACAAAAGCTGATTTTAAAGCCTTATTTAGATTTAAATGTGGTATTTAGCGATGATTCACGCTATGCCCAAAAAACAGGCCTAAACAGTATTAAAACAGGTTTAGAAACCCGTTATGAAATTACAAAAAAGGTGATGCCTTATGTGAGTGTGGCCTATACATATTCTAAAGGTAAAAAAGAGACAGCATGGCAAACTGCAACTAAGTCCGAATCAGGTTGGTTATATGGTGCAGGTCTGCGTTTTAGATTCTAAGCTTTAGTTTTTTGTATAAAGCAAAAGGTCACTTCTTTAGGAGTGACCTTTTACGTTTCTGCAATGCCAGCGACACATTCAAGCTGATTATTTACAAACTTAAATTCCATTCCATGCTCTGTATCTAAATCATAGTGAATAGAGAGGGTTAAGCTATCGGGTGCGCTCACACGCAAATTTAACATGGTCTGAATATAAGGATTATGGGATTCCACATCCTGAATATTCAATGCAGCCTTACCGGATTTTTCTGGATTTTCATAATAATGTGCATAAAGCTTTTGATAGCGTTCAAAAGCATGTTGCTGAATGGTCTGAATATGTTGTTCAATACTGTTGATAAATAATTGGTAGGTTTTTGCAAAAGCGTTGAGTTGATCAAGATTGGGTGCTTCTTCGATCTCTTCGCCATCTTCATCAAACTCTTCCCCTAAGAAAATCTCCCGATCAGCATTTTGATTAAAAAAACAATGTGAAAAAAATGTTTCTGAACTAAACCCAGCCCAGCTCGGGTGGATATCACCCCAATAATCATGTTTCATGGTTTTGATTCCTGATTTTTATATTTAGCATGCTTGATCATAAAGTAAGCCTCACGAAAAAAAATTATTCGAAATGTAAAAAAGGTCAAATTTTGTAAATTTTAATAAACTCCTCAACATGAGTTGATATAATTAGCGTTCTTCAGGAGGAACGACCTCCCTCAATTTGAGAAAAATCGTCAGGACGGCCTGATTCTAATTTAAATTTGGAGCTGGTCATGGCTTGGGTTTTTCTTATTTTCGCAGGTATCTTTGAAATCGTTTGGGCATATAGCATGAAATTGTCCGAAGGTTTTACAAAGCTTACACCAAGTATTGTCACCTTATTTTTCATGATTTTAAGCTTTGGTCTATTGGCATATGCGATGCGTACTTTGCCATTGGGAACTGCTTATACCATTTGGACTGGGATTGGAGCGATAGGCTCATTCTTGGTTGGTATTTTTATTTTAGGCGAACCTGCAACAGCAATGCGTATGTTCGCTGCTGTACTGATTGTTTCTGGCTTAGTTTTAATGAAACTTTCTTCGTCTTAATTTATTTAAATATTTAAGTGCTATTTCTGTAGGAGGTAGCACTTTTTTTATGTGTAGTTCATGGTGTAATCAATATTGGAAACACCCAATAGAAAATGGTGAATATATAATGGCATGGGTTTTATTGGCAGTTGCTGGTTTGTTTGAAGTGGTTTGGGCATATTTTATGAAGGTGTCTGATGGGTTTACTAAATTGACACCTAGTATTTTGACCATCATCTTTATGATCGCAAGTTTTGCTTTACTTTCTTATGCAATGAAAACATTACCACTTGGTACCGCTTATACGGTGTGGACAGGGATTGGTGCGATTGGTTCATTTGCCGTCGGAATTTTCTTTTTAGGTGAACCAGCCTCAGCGATGCGGATGTTGGCTGCTGTATTGATTATTTCAGGTCTTATTTTGATGAAATTATCTTCAAGCTAAGTTAAGCTGTTGCTGAGTTGGAAAGGGAATAAGGACATGCAACTTGCATTTATGGAAATGAGTTCCCCAGTCGGGATATTAAAATTAGTCGCCCATGATCATGCCTTGGTTGCAGTACTTTGGGAAAATGAAAATCCTAAACGGGTTCGTCTGGCTGAATTAATTAAAAACAATACGCATCCAGTTTTGTTGGAGACGGCGAAACAATTGAATGAATATTTTCAAGGAAAAAGAACCCAGTTTGATTTACCGCTAGATTTTGCGGGGACTGAGTTTCAGCAAAAAGTTTGGCAAGCTTTATTGACGATTCCATTTGGTGAAACGCGTAGCTATAAAGAGATCGCAGAACAGATTGGAAATGTCAAAGCGGTTCGGGCAGTGGGTGCAGCGAATGGTAAAAATCCCATCTCTATTATTGCACCATGTCATCGTGTGGTCGGGGCAGATGGTAAATTAGTGGGTTTTGCGGGTGGGTTGGATAATAAGGATATTCTTTTAAAAATTGAACAAGTGCCATAGACTCAACGCTATTTATTATTACATTACAATTTAAAATGCTTGCTCAAATTTTTACATCATTCTTATCAAATCTAGGTTGGATCGTTTTACTTTTCGTTGCGATTACGCTAGTTAAATTATTTAAGCCCTTTTTAAAAGGGAAAATAGGTGAATTTGCTGTCAGTACCCATGTAAAAGTCTATTTAGATAAAGAAAATTATATTTTATTAAATGATTGTACTCTGCCTGATGCGCAAAATCAGACCACCCAAATAGATCATATTTTATTAAGTCTTTATGGTGTTTTTGTCATTGAAACAAAGAATTATAAAGGTTGGATATTTGGTGGCGAGCGTCAAAAGATTTGGACACAAAAGATTTATAAAAAGAGCTATAAGTTCCAAAACCCATTACATCAAAATTATAAGCATCAAAAAGTTTTAGAAAGTGTGCTCACAGATATTGTTGATTCCACTCAGATCCATTCAATCGTGGTTTTTATGTCTGATTGCGAATTTAAAACCAAAATGCCAAACAATGTCTTTCGTGGTGCAGGTTGGACAGATTATGTAAAACAATTTAAGCAAATCAACATTCCTCCAATGAAATTAAAACGTATTCAGTATCGTCTAGAGAAAGAAATTTTAGAAAATTCGTGGAAAACCAATCGCCAACATATACAAAGTCTTAAAGATAAATATACTGAGAAATGAACATATTACGCATAATCAACATTCTACAGATTAAATTATATTTTTTGTATGATTGGATGCTTATATTATATCTATGGCATTAAGTTCAGTAGAGGATGAAGCGAAAATTCATTCATCCTCCACTTTAGACTTTAACCATTTCCATTGCCCATTTTTAAATTGATACGTGTCGACCCACCATCTTGCGCCACCTCGACATGAGCTGGTCATTTGTTTCTTGTGGGTAATCAGTTTGAGATCCGTCAATCCAGAACACTGTGCATGACTAAAATCAATTTTTCCTTGGTTCAACACTTGATAGTCTTTACTTTTAGGTTGATAGAGAAAAATATCAAAAATTGAATAAACCCCCATTCCCATATCAGGTGTAGACACAGCAATATCGGTAAATCCATCAAAATTGTAGTCTTGAAAATGAATTTGTCTTTTACGTTCAAATGGTAATTCTGCAAGATCAAATGCTTGCTGTTTAGCCGGTGTTTGAATGATGAGTTGACCTGATTCGTCATCGCCATCTTTAAAAATAAAATGGGTTTTTTGCCCATTCACTACATCGTTAATATTGCGACTTACAGTTTGTTGTTGAGGTTGGGCAAATGCGAATGGGGTTAAAAGTAAACTTGATAGCATTATTGTCGTGAGTGTTTTATGCATTGTTATTCTCGTTGTCATTCCCATTGTTTTAGGGGATTTCCAAGTTTCAGCTGTTTATTGAAACTTGGATGCTATTTTCAAAAGTGCAGAGTAATATTCAACATTTAAAAGCGCTTTGGAATTTTTTGGCCACCTTCAATCGGCGTTTCGGCATTTTTTAATACACCAAATAACCATGTTTCAGCATGTTGTACCGCGATTTTAAGCGGATCTCCTAGTGCTAAACGTCCTGCAATAAAGCTTGCCAATGAACAACCTGAACCATGGTATTCACCTTCTAAACGGGGACATTTAGATTCAGCGATCATTTCACCGTTCACATATAAGGCATTACGAATATAGTTTGGGGTATCTTCATGACCACCTTTTACCAGAACAGCTTGTGCGCCCATTTCAAATAGCTTGGCTGTGGCTTTTTCTATGTCCTGTTCTGCTGTTAATGCACGTAATTCTACCGTATTTGGGGTAATGATTGTTGCTAGAGGAATCAGTTCGATAAAGGCTTTAACCAAGGTCTCTTGATTACCCAGTGAACCACCACTATTTGCCACTAAAACAGGATCAAGTACATATAGATAATCTGGATGTTCACGTAAAAACTCAGCCAGTGCAGCAATATTATCTGTCGTCCCCAACATCCCCGATTTGATGGCTTTAATGGGTAAATCACCAACAACTGCATTGGCCTGAGCAAGCAGTAGTTCTTTGGAGCTGGCTTTAAAACCAAAAACTTGTTGAGAGTTTTGAATGGTTAATGCTGTACAAGCAATTGCCGCATGTGCGCCACTTTGACCAATCGCTTCAATATCAGCCTGTATACCAGCACCACCAGAAGGGTCTAGACCTGAAAAACAAAGTACAGTAGGGCGCACGATGATGTCCTTAATTCACAAATTTACGTTAGTATAGGCAAGTTTGCGAGAACACTCGATAGTAATTTGATAATTGTTTCAAACACAGATTTAAAGGATTGGATGGTGATAAAGAATATTTTAATTGATCTCGATGGCACATTAACCGACCCAAAAGTAGGCATTACGACATCTGCACGTTATGGACTTGCAAAGGTTGGGCATCCGATTCCTGACAGTGAAAATATCGACTGGATTATTGGTCCACCGTTAAAGGCATCATTGGCAAAGCTACTCAAAGTTGAAGCAAATGATATTTTAGCTGAGCAAGCTTTATTAGGTTATCGTGAACGTTTTGCTGTAACTGGCCTATTTGAAAACCATGTTTTTGATGATGTAGTACAAACCTTGGAAGCCTTAAAAAGTAAGGGCTATCGACTGTTTTTAGCCACTGCAAAACCTGAAGTCTATGCACGGCAAATCTTAGATCATTTTGATTTATTAAAATATTTTGATTATCCGTATGGCAGTGAGTTAAATGGCGAGCGCACCAATAAAGGTGAGTTAATCACTTATATCCTTGAAAAAGAAAAGTTAAATCCAAAAGAGTGTTTGATGGTGGGAGACCGGGAACATGATATTTTTGGTGCACGTAAAAATGGCATTGAAACCATTGCGGTAGAATATGGATATGGTTCAAAACAAGAGTTGGACGAAGCAGTGCCGAAAGCAAGAATTGCAAAGTTTTCTGAATTGTTAAATCTGGTTTAAATCTAGGTTATTGGAGTAATTCGAATCAAATTAATCATCCCCAACACATCGATAAGATATTCTCGGTTGGGGATTTTACTTGTAATCACATAGTGAGTAGCAATCACACATTTAAACACGGACTGAATCCCCCGATAATCTTTTAATGTCATTCACTCAATTGGGTAGAGATACCGCATGATGGGGAAGCGTTAAACTCTTAAGTCCATCACCGCTCAATTTAAGATCTACTTGCAGTAAAATTTGGATCTAATGTGGAGAGATATTCAAATCTGCAATGCACCACATCAATCCATCTAAAAATAAAAAATGATGGATTAGCGAACGTCCAAATACAATGATTCCTTAATTTCTTCCATTACAATATAGCTGTGTGAAGAAGCAGAGGAGGGAAGTTTTTTTAGTAAATCACCCAGTAAGCGTCGGTAAGCACTCATTTCTTTTAATCGGGCTTTGACTAAATAATCAAAATCTCCCGAAATAAGATGGCACTCTTGTACTTCTGGTATTTCCATTAAGTCCTTGGCCACTTGTTCAAACACGTCACCAGACTTTGCTGATAAGCTAATTTCTAGAAAAACCAATAAGTTGCGATCAAGATGTTTCGGATTTAGTCGTGCATGATAGCCCATAATGATGCCATCTCGCTCCAAACGTTTGACGCGTTCAGAACAAGGTGTGGTCGATAAACTGACCCGTGAAGCCAACTCGCTGATGGCAATTCGACCCTCATTTTGAAGAATATCTAAAATCATTCGATCTATACGGTCTAATTTACGCATCAATTATTCCCTTTTTTTTAATCATTTTTCACGACAAAAAATTAAAACACCTAAATTTTAGCATTAAAAATAGTGAAATAAACTATTGAACCAAAAATATACTAGTGAAATAAACTAGTAAATGCATAAAGGATAAGAAATGCGTGTAATAGTATTAGGTAGTGGTGTGATTGGCGTAGCAAGTGCATATTACCTCGCGCAGCAAGGAGCACAAGTTACAGTTTTAGACCGTCAAGCAGGTCCAGCTGAAGAAACCAGCTTTGGTAATGCAGGTCAAATTTCTCCAGGATATTCGACACCGTGGGCTGCACCCGGTATTCCGTTTAAAGCGGTTAAGTGGATGTTTCAACATCATGCACCACTTGCGATTAATATCGATGGCAGTATGTGGCAGTTACAGTGGATGGCGCAAATGCTTAAAAACTGTAACTCAGAAAGTTATGCGATTAACAAAGAACGTATGACACGTGTTGCAGAATATAGCCGTGACTGTTTAAGAGAACTGCGTAAAGATACTGGCATTGAATACGAAAACCGTTCAAAAGGCACGTTGCAAGTTTTCCGTAATGAAGCTCAATTAGAAATGGTTCAGCGTGATATTGCTGTACTCAAAGAATGTGGTGTTCCACATGAGTTATTGCTTAAAGATGATCTTGCTAAAGTAGAACCAGCACTAGAACATGCCAAAGATAAATTGGTCGGTGGTTTACATCTTCCAAATGATGAAACAGGCGACTGCTATTTATTTACCAATGCTTTAGCCAATTTAGCCAAAGGTTTAGGTGTCGAGTTTAAATTCAACCAAAATGTTGAAAGATTGGTGGTTGAAGGTGATCAAATCAAAGGTGTAGTGGTTAATGGTGACGTGTTAACTGCTGATCGCTATGTATTGGCTTTTGGTAGCTATTCACGTGATTTCTTAAAGCCGCTGGAATTGAATTTACCAGTTTACCCAGTGAAAGGTTATTCTTTAACGATCCCGATTGTTGATCCAACATTTGCACCACAATCTACAGTTTTGGATGAAACCTATAAAATTGCGATTACTCGTTTTGATCAACGTATTCGTGTTGGTGGAATGGCAGAATTAAGCGGTTTTAATCATGGTTTAAATGCTGATCGTCGTGGCACGTTGGAAATGGTGACCCAAGATTTATTCCCGGGTGGTGATTTGGCACAAGCGTCATTTTGGACCGGTCTTCGCCCAATGACCCCAGACAGCACACCAATTATTGGCGCAACACGTTTTAAAAATTTATTCCTTAATACAGGGCATGGCACTTTAGGCTGGACCATGGCATGTGGTTCAGGAAAATTAATCAGCGATCTAGTACTTAATCATCAAACTGATATTAGTACCGAAGGCTTATCTATTCAGCGTTATCCACACGCTGCTTAAGTCAGCCACATTGTTAAAACAGTAATCAATAAATTGTTTAGCGATAAATAATTTACAACGCCAATCCATATTCAGGGATGAATAAAATGCCTAGACCAATTACTGCTGTCATTCATCAGGATGCTTTGTTGCATAACTTGAATGTCGCCCGTCAATTTATGCCACAAAGTAAAGTTTTTACCGTGGTCAAGGCCAATGCTTATGGACACGGTATTGAGCGTGTCTATGATGCATTCAAATCCGCAGATGGTTTTGCTTTGTTAGATATCGATGAAGCAAAACGCCTAAGAACATCGGGATGGACAGGTCCAATTCTGCTCTTAGAAGGTATTTTTTCAGCAGATGATTTATTGGACTGTGAAAAGTATCAATTAAGTTTTAGCCTACATAATGAAGAACAAGTGAATTGGCTAGAACAATTTCAAAGCCAATCTCTCAAAGACAATCCAGCACAGACTCAATTCGATGTATTTTTAAAAATGAATACAGGAATGAATCGCCTTGGTTTTAAAGCTGATGCGTATCGCGCAATGTGGCAAAGATTAAAGCAATTCGAGGTGGTGAAATCTATCACGCATATGATGCATTTTTCAGATGCAGATGGTGAGCGTTTGGGGCAATCTGGGATTGCCTACCAGCAGGCTATTTTTGAACAAACCATTCAAGATTTAGACGGAGAGCGTTCAGTTTCAAATAGTGCGGCCATTCTCCGACATTCACAAGATTTACGTTCAGATTATATTCGCAGTGGGATTATGCTGTATGGCAGTTCTCCTGACTATCCAACACACTCAATTCAAGACTGGAATCTTAAACCAAGCATGAGTTTACGCAGTGAAATCATCGCAATTCAAGATTTACAGCCGAGTGAAACAGTGGGTTATGGATCTAAATTTACTGCAACCCAAGCCATGAAAATCGGAATCGTGGCATGTGGTTATGCAGATGGTTACCAACGTATTTCGATGGATGCACCAGTATTGGTCAATTCTGTACGAACACAAACTATTGGTCGTGTCAGTATGGATATGTTGGCGGTTGATTTAACTCATATCCCAGATGCGCGAGTTGGAAGCGAAGTGGTACTTTGGGGACAGTCTTCAAATGGAACTGTACTGCCGATTGATGAAGTTGCAGCAAGTTCTGGAACCGTAGGTTATGAGCTCATGTGTGGTGTAACTGCACGGGTAAATTTTAAAATTTCAAAATAAGGACATCAACATGTCAAACAACGTTCAACACCCAGACATTCAAAAACTCAACAGCAATCAAGTAATGAGTGCAGTCACCATTTTCAATAAAGTGGTTTATTTGTCAGGCCAAGTTCCTAAAAACACCCAACAGGATATTATTGGTCAAACTCAAGAAATCTTAGCAACGATTGATCAATTATTGCTTGAGGCAAATACCGATAAATCACGTTTATTGTCTGCGCATGTCTACATCAAAAATTTAGATGATTTTGCAACTTTTAACACCATTTGGATTGATTGGTTAGAAGGTTGTGTTGCTCCATCTCGCGCAACAATTCAAGCTGATTTGGTTAATCCAGATTGGTTGATTGAGATCGCAGTTATTGCGGCGCAGGCATAAATTAACCGCTTGTCATAAAGTAGAATTGATTATTGTCAACAATTAAAGCAGTATTTGCCCCGAATTAAAGCTGGTCACATGTAAACCATGTGGCCCAGTTCGCGTTAGGTAGAACAATAGAACGGGAATGTTCTTATGCCACAAGCGGGTTTTACCTCCAAAAAATTGTCAAAAAGGATATTTTTATGACAACTTCAAGCCATTCAGATGACGTACCATCGTCGCCAAATGAGCTACAACGGAAATTATCCAATCGTCACCTACAATTAATTGCGATTGGTGGTGCAATTGGTACTGGCTTATTTATGGGTTCAGGGAAAACCATTTCCCTTGCAGGCCCTTCAATTCTGATCATTTATATGATCATTGGTGCAATGTTCTTTTTCCTGATGCGCGCATTGGGTGAAATTTTACTTTCAAATCTGCACTACAAATCCTTTATTGATATGGCACATGACTTAATTGGTCCGGGTGCTGGCTATTATATTGGCTGGTCATACTGGCTCGGTTGGATCTTAGTGGGTATTGCGGATTTAGCTGCAATTATTAATTATCTCAATTTTTGGCTTCCTGACGGAACCGCCTTTACCCCCATGGGACAAGCCTTAATTAGTGCTGGATGCGTACTCTTGGTATTGGGAATTAATCTCCTCACAGTAAAGTTGTTTGGTGAAATTGAGTTTTGGTTTGCTTTGATCAAAATTTTAGCCATTGTTGGATTGATTCTTATTGGTGGCTATATGGTGTTGAGCCATTTCCAAGCACCGACAGGTTCAGTTGCAAGCTTTAGCAATGTCTGGTCGCATGGTGGCATGTTCCCGAAAGGCGCAAGTGGCTTTTTAGCAGGTTTCCAAATTGCCTTGTTTGCTTTTGTCGGTGTCGAGCTGATTGGTACTATGGCGGCAGAAACCAAAGATCCTGAAAAGAACTTACCTAAAGCGGTCAATGCGATTCCGACCCGTATTATTTTGTTCTATGTATTGGCACTCTTTATCGTGATGTCGGTAACCCCTTGGAATGAAATTCCTGCGGATCAAAGCCCATTTGTCACATTGTTCCTACATGCTGGTATTGGTGCAGCAGCTGTGATTATGAACTTGGTGGTTTTATCCTCGGTAATGTCATCGATGAACAGTGGTGTATTTTCAACCAGTCGTATGTTGTTTGGATTGGCTAAAGAAGGGCAAGCACCGACTAAGTTGGCTGAGCTGTCTAAACGCGCCGTTCCTGCAAAAGGTTTGTTGTTCTCTTGTGGCTTTATTATGGCAGGTGCAGCACTACAATATTTTGTTCCAAATACCGTCGAAGCATTTACCTTAGCCAGTTCTTTATGTGTGATTTTATTCATTAGTATCTGGAGTATTATTATGGTGTGTTATATACGCTACCGTAAATTACGCCCAGAATTACATGAGAAATCAAACTTTAAAATGCCAGGTGGTGTATGGATGTCTTATCTTGTTTTGATCTTCCTTGCCTTTACTTTGGTGATTTTAAGTCTTGAGCCTGATACTTTAAAAGCTTTAATCATCAGCCCGTTGTGGGTGATTATTTTAGCGGTGACCTATCAAATGATGTATAAACCGCGTATGAAAAAACGTAATCAACAGCTTTAATGTTGAATATTCAATTGATCAGGAGATGGTGTTAGATCATCTCCTGAATAACTATGATATGAAAAATTTTAATATAAATTAACTCTAAAAATTAAACGCTTAGATTAAATATAAAATGCTCAAGTTTTTGGTTTTATCCGTGATTGATTACATAGATTAAATGTAGAATTTAACAAATTATTCAAAATAAAATACTGAAATAAAAATAAAAAACACGTTTAATAGCATCATTTATGATAAGCAATAGCAGATATGCGCAATAACAAGATCGATCTCTTACGTGGAATTTCAATTTTATTGGTCCTTCTCCACCATTTTAATATTCCTTATAAACTGCATGACACATTTCTAGGTATACAGATCTTTGGAGAAAGCTTAAGTACTTTAATTGCCCGCAATGGTAATTATGGAGTGACTTTATTTTTTGTGATTTCGGGTTTTTTAATCACTCAACATACTTTACAAAGAAGTGGGACACTTGCACAGATTAAACTCAAAGATTTCTATATTCGCCGTATTGCCCGAATTATGCCTTGTTTGGTCCTACTGGTGGTGCTGGTCACAGTACTGGGTGCAATGGGGTTAAAACCCTTTCTCAATCAAGCGCCAAACGGTATTGAAGTTTCTTACGGCTTAACTGTATTTTCTGCTTTTACCTTTTGGATGAATATCCTAATCATTGAAAATGGCTGGGTGAATTATGCGCTAGGCGTGCTATGGTCTTTATCTGTTGAGGAAGTCTTCTACTTAGCATTTCCAATTTTGTGTGTTGTATTAGGCCGTGGTAAAGGGTTTATTATATTTTTATTGGCAATCATCATTTATGCACCTTATTTCCGTTCATTGCATTTTGCTGAGGAAAGCGGGGCTTATCTTTATCATTACTTCTCAAGTTTTGACGGAATTGCGATTGGTTGCTTAACTGCTTTAATGAATCAGCGGATGGGACAAAAAATTCAGGTTTCCAAAATCGTGGTTCCAATCATTGTCGTGTTGATAGCTGCTGTTTATTTATATGCACCAATCAAAGAGGTTAGTACGTGGGGAATCAGCATTTTTGCCATATTGTCAGCAATGCTGATCTTCTGTTTTGCTCAGAACCCACACACTGAATCTCGCTCTATATTGTCAAAAGGTGTAGCGTGGATTGGGCAACGTAGTTATGAAATGTACTTATTTCATTTGATTATCTTGGGTTTATTTAAAGTTTTTTATTTTCCTCAAGAAACCTTAGCTGTTGAAAAATTAATGCTATTGCCAATTTATTTTATTGCTGTTTTTGTATTGAGTTGGGCCATTGAAAAGTATTATTCAACACCGATGAATGCAAAAATTAGAAATTGGCTAATTAAGAGCCATTGAAAGAAATCCTATATATATTGAGTTTGCACAAGCAAATGATTATTCCGGAACAGATCTAATGGACTGATGTTGAGCGCAATAGAGTGATTGTGCAGTGTTTAAGGTAATAACAACTACTTTTTACATTATTGAATCGTGCATGCGCAAGGTTTGCTGTCCCCTACGAAAAATGGGGCATTGCCAGCACAAATGAAATTAAACCTTGTATCTAAGATGTGACAGTGAAGCCTCTATAAAGGCATGTATTAAGTGTTTTTAATGATATTGTTGATTAAGTTTTTATAATTTCATGTTGCTGAATTTATTAAAAAATTATTTAGGTGGGCCTGTAAATTACATACAATCAATAAAAAACCTCCATTTAGGAGGTTTCTATCTACAATTTAAAATGTGGGTTTAACCACCACTAAAATCACCACTGCAAATAAAATCAGGGTTGGCATCTCATTGAAAAATCGCCAAAACTTATGCGATTTATAATGTGCATTGCCAATCAGTTTTTTACGGTAATAACCGCAGACAAAGTGGTAAATCACCAAAAGACCAACTAAACCGACTTTTAGATAAAACCATAAAGCTTCATGGTAATGACGTGTTGCATCACCCCAGTCTACGAGAAAATGTGCGGTGATCAAAGTTGCGATCATCGATGGCCACATAATGCCCCGATATAATTTACGCTCCATGATCTCGAAACGCTGATGACTTAGATTATCATCGCTCATGGCATGGTAGACAAACAAACGCGGGAGATAAAACAGTGCTGCAAACCAACACACGACTGCAATGATATGTAAAGCTTTTACCCAAAGGAAAGCTTCTGAAGGAGCATCCATCAATTTACCCTTTTAAGGGCAGTGTGGGAGATGCCGATCATCCAAACTTATTATAAATTTGAATGATCAACAATTCTTTGTTTAGCCTTCCCATTTTTTAAAAATGAGACAAGCATTGACACCGCCAAAACCGAAACTGTTACTCATCACAGTATTCAATTTTGTATCACGTTTTTCAAGTACGATGTCATAACCTTTTGTGCCTTCATCTAGTTCTGTGACATTGATGTTTGGCGCGATAAAGTCATTTTGCATCATCAATACAGAATAAATGGCTTCTTGAACACCAGCAGCCCCCAGACTGTGACCTGTCATAGACTTGGTTGAGCTTAATGGTGGAACATTACCTTCACCAAATGCACGACCCATCGCAAGAAGTTCAGTCACGTCACCAGCAGGTGTTGAAGTACCATGGGTATTGACGTAGTCAATCTGATCCACGCCATGTTGTTTTGCTTCTTCTAAAGCCATCAAAATACAACGGGTAGCACCTTCACCTGATGGTGCAACCATATCCGCACCATCCGAATTTGCAGCATAAGCAACAACTTCTGCAAGAATATTTGCACCACGTGCTTGAGCATGTTCAAGTGATTCAAGTACAACAAAACCACCACCACCTGCAATCACAAAACCGTCACGGTCAGCTGAGTATGGGCGTGATGCTGTTTCTGGAGCATCATTATATTTAGAACATAGTGCGCCCATCGCATCAAACAATAAGCTTTGTGACCAGTGATCTTCTTCACCGCCACCCGCCAACATTAAATCTTGTTTACCTAATTGAATCAGGTTGTAAGCATAACCAATTGCATCAGCTGAAGTTGCACAAGCACTGGTGATTGAATGAGCAACACCTTGTAATTTGAATGCAACACCGACATTGGCAGTAATGGTGTTAGACATATTACGTGGTACGAAGAACGGGCCAATTTTACGTGCACCTTTTTCTTCTAAAAGTTTAACCATCTCTGTAACAGATGCAGTTGAGTTCCCACCTGAACCCCCTGCAATACCGTAACGAGGATTACCGCCCAGTTGCTCTGGTGTTAGGCCAGCATGTTCTACAGCTGCAAGTGCTGAATTGTAGGCATACATTGCACATACGCCCATGAAGCGTTTAAGTTTACGGTCAATACCATCAAAATCTTGTTCAGCTGCGGCACTGACATGACTTTTAAAATTAAGTTCTTCGTACGTTGAATTATGACGTGTCCCTGAAATACCATTTTCCAAAGAGTGCTTAACAGCTTCCAATGTATTACCGATACATGAGTTAATACCCATACCAGTGATGACAACACGACGGTTCATGCAAAGTCCTTTATTTTAGAATACAGAATGAATGTTTACATTTAAACGCGTTTACTTTTTTAGTTCAATGGCGAAAGATATTGATTCTTGTGCATCATTAAAAACCTTATATTGTATGCTTAAAAGTTAATTAAGTGGCTGAAAATAAATATATTTATTATTTTTATAATAATATGAATTCATGATGGATATTTACATCAATTAGGCAAAACCATCCATAAGCAGGACTAATTATAGAGGGTTTGAAGCAGTAATTTTTGAAATAAATTTTAAATACTGGAATGAGCATGGTGTTTTATTGCCTATTGTAGAACGATGTCTGTATTTACATGCTGAATCGAATTACCCATATAACCGATATGATGACTATCAACAGTCATCATATCGGTTGCAATACAGCTGACATCCCCTGTAGCAAGTCTAAACAAAAATTCTTAGTCTTTATGAATTACCAAGGCGTTTTCTTTTCCCACTCTGGATCAAAACCTGATGTCGATGCAGCAACTTTTAAATAGTCTGCATAGCTCTCAGCCAATAAAATTGGTGGGATCTGTTTAAGTGGAAGTTCATTGTTATTCCAAGATCGACTGGCTTTTTTGCTAAAGGTGAGTTCATAAAGTACAGCTGGAATATTTTCCTCTGGTACATAACTTCCACTAAATGTAATTTCTACATCTATACCCAACTGTTTATAAGGTTTGGTATAGCGGTCAAATGAGCCACCATCTTCAATGCTGGCACGTTGATAGCCTAATTTGGTTACAACACCACGTAGGGTAAATGTGTCTGTAAGCCAGCCGTTATGATCCTTGATTTCAGTGACATTATCATCTTCAAGCTTTGGCAGGTGATGGGTCATCTGTTCAAATAAGAATTTGACTTTATAGTCTTTAAAATGTGCAATCCAATCTTTCGCTTCCTTTTCACCGACCAAAACCGCATGAGAAATTTGAATTTTACTGTCTGTGCAAAGCTCGATTTCATCATCGTCTAAATTCAGTAATGCACCATCATCACTTGGTCTAAAACTGATTTTTTCACCATTGGTTTTGATCTCAAGCCAAATCAGTTTTTGGATTAAGCGTCTCATGATTGGGTGGGCAAAGATATATTCTTGCCACTCAGCAACATTCCACTGACGTTCGCTACACATTGCCTCGTACAAACGACCTGTTTGCATATCAACGACTTGTTTAAACTCTTTTTTACTGGTACTAAACAGTGCTTTGGCTTCTTTGATCAGGCTTTCATCATCATTTTGGCGGGCAGCAGGTAGCGCTTTAACTTCTTTACCTTCTTCATTTTTAAGAATGAATTTATCTTTATCATCAACAATTGCACTAAAGTTACGTGAACCATATTGTAGCTGTAACACTCCATTTTCATCTAAACCTGCTGTTGGAATAGTGCGATCGGCCAACTCATCACTTGTCCATTGATTACGTTCAGCAATTTCAGCAACCAATGTGTTTGCAAGTGTTTGCACCGAAGCGGTACGGTAACGACGTGAAAGTGAAAGCAACAGTTGGATGATTAATGGATCATTACTGATCGATAATGCACTAATCATGGCTTCAATTTGTGAGCGACGAGGGTAGTGTTGCTTCATATAGTTCTGCAATTGTTTTACTGCGAAACTTCCTTGCGCATTGGCCGTCAGTGAAAGCATACCTTTACTTTTGATCGCGGAACCCAGATAAAGTCCTAAACGTTCGCGTTTAATCTCTTCAATCACTTCTTCTAAGGTGATGGTGCCGTATTTGGCATAATGTTCAGGATATTTTTCACCATAACGTTTGTATGAATCACGATAAGAACTCAGACGGCCAGGTGCTTCTGTGGTTGCATATTGTGTTGCTTCATCCAATGGTGTTTGTAAGGTATCTTGATGAATAAAACTGTGTAATAAATGATTGGCAAGTTGTACCTGATCTTTTTGATCGAGTAAGCCACTATAGCGTTGCAATAGGGCATTGGCTCTAGGCTCTTTCAATTTTTCAGCCAATATCACCCACCATTTGACAATTCTAGGGTCAACCTCTTTGCCATTCTGCCATTTCACTTTTGGCAATGTTTCAAAATCAAACCATGTAAAACTGCTTGAAAGTTTGCCTTTCAAACCGTCTTCTGCTTCTTTCAACAGCACTTCTGGTTTGAGATAAGCATTAATATCTTGCCCAAGCTTTTCCAATGCAGTTAAAAGTGCAGCTCGAACAATTTCTTTTTTCTCTTTTTTAAGTAAAGCATTCAGAGGTTTTACTGCATCCTGATTTTGTAGACGTGCCAACCATTCAATTGCGGTGATTCGAATGTCTTGTTTACCTGACTCTAAGGCCTCTATGGCACGTTGATGAATGTCAGGAAGATGTTGTAAGGTTTCTTGCGCTTCATAACGCAAACGCTTATTTTCACCCAATGCAAATTCGAGTAAACGCGGAATAAACTGTACTGGCAAGGATGGGAAGCATTTAAGTACAAAGATGGCATCTGATGGATTAAAGCTTTGGTATTCATTTTGTTCTAAAGATGGAGAAAGTCCCAATGCTTCAGTTAAATACTCTTGATTTTCCGCAAAAAATGGCCAAATTTTATCTTTCTCATAAATATGATCTTGTAAACTTTGATAATAGGATGATCCCGCTAGAATCCCTTGAGCAACTCGACGTTTTGGATTATTAAATTTTGCCGCATCCAAGGCCTGAACGATATGGCGAAGTTCATAATTGGCATATTCTTCAGGTTTAAGCATTTCAAATAAATTAGGCCAATAGATCCAATTCCGATTGCGTATCGCAATGATTCTCATGGCATGATTAATGGAAAATTCAGGATATTTTTTATATTTATTTTTATGGGTAATAATATTTTCAACTTGGTGTACATTTTTAAAAGATGCATCACCGTTCAGTTGGTCAACAATCGACGTTAAAGTTTGATGATTGATTTTTTTAAGTTGCTTTAAATGATCTTGAGCCCAAGTTCTTTTATAACTTGCTGTTTTATTCTCTTCAATTTCATCGGCAGCATTCTGTTCAGCTTTTGCCAAAATTTCTTGATAATTTTCTAAAATAACCTCGGTAAAACTTGCTGGAATTTTTTGTTCAACAAACGGTTGAAAGATTGGTGCTTCAAAATCTTGTTGTAATTGCGCAGTATCAACAGATCTTAAGCGTTGAATCGCCATTTGTAAGATTTGTTGTACAGATTTTTGTTTTTCCAGTTCAAATGCTTGTTCTAGTACAGTCAGGTTGTCAGCACCTAAACGTGCCAATAGATCTGCAGAGAAACCTCGTTCCTGACTTGAACCTTCCAATAGATTTTGATTTAAATATTTTTGGCTATCTTCTGGATTTAAATTCGTCAATAGACTGGTGGCTTTAGTACGAATAGTTTTAGATTTCCCTACAGAAAGTTTTACAATCAAGTCAGGGATTTGTTTGATCAATATTGTTTGTTTGGCGATATAGTCTAAAAAGTTTTCTTGTCCAATGATACTCAGTGTTGGAATAAGTTTTCTGAGTTGATCTAATCGGGCTGAAATGAAATCTTGGGTGTCCTTGAGTAATAATATTTTATCTAATTTACTAGAATGATAACTGTCGATATTTTGGCGTTCAAATAGATAAGGTAGCAGTTCATCGCCTAAACCCTGTTGATCACTTTCAAGTAAATCAAATAGTTTTTGTTGGGTCCAATTTTGCTTTAACAATTTATTCGGATCTGCTTCGCTAAAATGCTGGCTATCAAAAGCGGTAATAAATGTGTCTACTGTGAGATAAATAAACCAAGTGGGTACTTTTTCATAAATATTGGTAAAATTTTTCTGTTGTGTTGCAGCTTCAAGCACTTTGGCAAAACGAATGATTTGTTCAAACTCTAATTCTTCAAAGATCTCACCATAATAACGACGGCGTAGTTTTAGTGCTGCTTCAGCAAGCTTATTTTCTTTTTTATCCAGTGATTGATTGTTTTGAGGCCAGTACCAGCTATAGGTACCCGGCTTTCCCAGTAAAAGTAGTGCTTTTTCATTAGGGTATTGCTGTAATTTAAGTAATATTTCCGGATTTTCTCCATCCAAAATAAACAAAACCACATTTTGATCAAGTTGCTCTTCAATGACGGCCAAAGGCTGGAAAATATGGTAGAGCTTTTCAACTTTATTTTTTAGATCTTCATTATATTTTTGAATATGGTCATGATCATTGGTTGAGTTTGCTTGTTGTGCTTTAACCGCCTTATCCTCAGGCTTTAAAAACATCGACTCAATTTTTGAAAAAAGTTTATTTAACATCTGTATTCCTTTTGAGCAAATCGCTGTTGCTTTTCTATAGGCGCTAATACTTTAGGCTTTAATACTGTGCTTGGTAGTTCACTAAAATTATAGAAAAATATCATCAATTTAAATAGCAAGCTTAATTTATCACGACGTAACTTGTCCTTCTAAAGCGATTCTATGATTTAGGCGTTGTAGTTGTAATAAAACATGTCGCCATTTTAAAAGCTGACTGGCTAAACTGTGCTGGGTGGAATCTGATTTGAGTGAGTTTTGAATAAAGCTTAAACCCAAATCTGCAAACTTTTCAGCAAAATCATCTAGTTTAACCAAATCATCCGTATCCAATTTTGAACGACCTGTATTCGCATAGAATTCAAACAAGGCTTGTGACTCCAAGATCAAAAGGTCTAATACAGATAAATGTTGCTGCTGTTTCCACTGCTTTTTTTGTTCGAGCAGTTTTTCAATACGACCCGTAATCAGCTCAACCAAGCTACTTTTCTTCTGTACAGGATGGTCATAATCCAGACTGAATATTTTTAAACCTTTTGGCGTTGTTAAAAATACACTACATGGAATGAATTGAATTTGTTGCTGTGTTGTTTCGATACGCACCAACGTTGCGATAATTTTTTCATTATGAATTAGTTGGGTGAGATGTTTAATTCGTGCACGGTATTCAGGTTCTATCGGAATGACCAGTTTGAGTGCTCTATTTTCATCGTCAGTGATACGGTATTCAAAATATTGCTCTAGCTCGTTGAGTTCAGGTGCTGTGATACTTTTATGGCGAAGCAGTACATAACGTGATTTAAGCTGTTCTAGGCTTGAATGCGGAAGAAGCATTTGCTGTAAAGATTGCCATGTTGAAATGCCAATATTCATTTGTTCTAAATCGGATTGGCTAAGTGCATTCAACATGCCTTTTGGTAAAAAACGAGTATCTGTGCTGGCACTAAGTTGTGTCTCTGAACTGGATTTTGCATGGGTTAATTCAAGTTGATGTTGCAGTAAAAAGCTGAGAGAACTCCCCCAGATCCCAGTATTGGCTGCACTGTGCATATCAAAGGTGCGATCTAAATGATTGGCACGTGCCTGAGTCACTTCTTTGAGTTGTTGCTCTTTTACATCCCAGAAGCATACTGTTAGACCATGTGCACCACTCTCTGTATTCCACCATTCACAACCAAGAGGGATCAGATGCGCTATGCTTTCTTGTTGATAGTCACGTTGTACAGCACCTCGAAGTTGTCGCAATGCTTCGGCTTGAACATCTGGATTTAAATGCTCGATTTCTGACAGTGCAGCCAAATAGGCATACAAATGTGCCAATTGATTAAAAATCTGTTGCTCATCAACCTGTATATCTGCTTCTAAAAACTGCTTCATTGAACCATGTAAAGCACGCAATAAGCTCCCTAAACGTGGTAAGTTTTGTGCGCGTGCTTGCATATTTAAAATATGCAGTGACATGACCATTTCTTTGGCCAAATGTGACAAACCTTGCTGAATAAAGTTTTGACAAATGATTTTAAGTTCTTGGATCAATACCCGATCATCAGGTGAAAGTTGTTGTGTAGGATGGTGTTGTTGCGCTGTTATATCAATTGACCATTGCCATTTTTTAGGGACATTTTTGAGAAATAAATAAGCAATACATGCCAAATGCCCAGCAACTTTTTGTTTGTCTGCGATTTCTGACAACATGCCTTCAAACCCTGTTGCGGGGTAGAGAACAACTGGATTGGGACTTAAATCGGTTTGAAAAATGATTTTATATTCTTGAATACCAATTTGACAATGTTCAGATTGAAGCAACCAATTTTGTACAAATTCATAGGCCAAACGAATATTGGCTTTGCCTGCTTGTTTTTGGATTTTACTTAGATCAAATTCTAAAACAGTTTCAAGGGCCGATGTTGTAGCTTGTTTAGATGTCTCAGTATGTTGAGATGCTTCCTGTTGAGCGAGCAGTACTGTATCTTCTCGATTATTGTTAGGGCTATTTTCACTTGGGGTATTTGCTGTCGTCAGGAGTGTTTCATGTTCCTGAACCCATAAAATACTGCTGAGAATGTGTTTACAACAACCTTGTGCTGAACAACTACACAATGCTTTGGTGATGCCTTCAAAGGGCAGTTTAACTTCACATTCTTCGACTTTAAATACCAGTTGATCGTGCTCTTGTTGCAGTAGTTCAACAGCATCTAAGGCTTTACGGGCACGACGTAGAAGACCAGCATTGCTGTGCATGGTTAGGCTGTCTTCATCGTATTGAGTATAAATATGCCAACTCATTGCATCACCTCTGCAAACCATGTCGCCAAATGTTCGGGGGTCATTGCAGCGATTTGCATACCGCGTTCTTGGAGTTTTTGTGCCATATTGATGTCATAAACAGGATTGGCTGCTTGATCCAGCGCCGCAAGCCCAAGTAGTTTGCAGCCTTGTTGGTTGAGTTGACTGGTGGTGTTGAGCATTTGTTGAACGGATGCACCTTCTTCAAAGTCACTGATCAAGACTAAAATACTGCGATTGGGTTGTTTAATCTTTTTTTGACAGTATTGCAAAGCTTGACCAATGTTGGTTCCGCCACCGAGTTGAATGGTCAGTAAGACTTCAACTGGGTCATGTGCCAAATGGCTTAAATCAACAATTTGAGTGTCAAATAGGACTAGACTAATATTGACCGCAGGCAGAGCTGCCAAAATACTGGCACATACTGCTGCATACATGATCGAATCCATCATCGAGCCACTTTGGTCGACACACAGTACAATTTCCCATGGCAAATGCTTCTGTACACGGGCATTAAAATAAGGGGTTTGGATAATCAGTTTTTGTAAATCAGGCTGATAATTTTTGAGATTGGCTTGAATGGTCCGTTTCCAATCAAAGTTTTGTGCCTGTTTAAGATGTGAACGCTTAAAACGATTACGGCGACCTTGTAACGCTTTTAAAAATTGTGTGCGGATTTTTTGTAAGAGCTCTTCCACGACTTTTTGAATTAATTCTCGAATCGCATCTTTCATTTCATTACTTAAACGACCGCGCATACTCAGCAAAGCTTTGGCAACCGCAGGGTTGGGTTCAAGTTGTCTTACATGCTCTGGGTTTTTAAATAATTCAGTTAACTCATAACGTTCTATGGCTTGTTTTTGCATACGTTCAAAGGTCGATTTTGGGAACAGTTTTCGACTTTGGTTGAGCCAGTTAATCGCGTTAAGTTGAGAGGCTTCTAAACCGCCATGGCGGTTTTTCCCTTGTTGGATGCCCCGACGCTTATATTCATTTTGGTAGAGATAATCGAGATTGTGTTCAAGTTTAAGTTGATCGCCTGACAATGCCGCTGTTGATAAATTCTGGTCGGCATATCGACCGAGCATCAAGCGCCAACGGCGTGCTTGATCCATGGCATCAAGAGAAGCAGGGGGATCGGAGTTTTCATCAAGATTTGGTTCAGGAGGTAATTGACTCATTTATTCACTCCTTGTTGTTCTGATTGCTGTTCAAGCTGTTGTTCTTGATTAGAGCGATTGATTGCCCAGCGATCTAAGTGATCATATTCAAATATTTTTTGCAGTAGTTGGTTAAGTTGTATGCCCTGGAATACATCCTGTTCCCCAATATGACTAAGCACTTGATCGAGAATGACATTCTCTCCTAGTCCTGTGGTTTTAGCGATAATTTTAGATACTTTGGTGCTTTGCTTTGGGGTGAGCTGACTAAAGATATAGCGTAAATCAGGTAAAATCCGAATAAAGGTGTCTTCCGTCCAATGACTGACCAATTGGTGAAGTGCATCAATTGCAACATTGGATTGCACAAAGATTTCAGGCGCAATAAAAAACATGCCATGTAGGTATTGCACAGCGTTTTCAGGATCGCTTCCCACTGCAAAAGCCAGTTGTAATTGTTGTTGAAGTTGATTTTGCTCAATTTGATGATCTAAAAATTGCAAAGTATTTAGCGCGCCTTTGAGTGAGCTAAGATGAAATTCATCAATTTTTGCCAGATCAATTTGGCTATACATCAGTTCCAGTAAATCCACAGCTTGTGCATTCACGACTGCATGTTGTAGTGAAGAATTCCGTTGCTTGATATTTAAAATCAGTTCATGCAAGGTTTTTAAGTTGCTAAGATTTTGTTCAATTTTTTCTTCATGGGTATCGTAAATTTGATCAAGTAAAAAACAGGCCTGATAGACGGCAAAACTTAAACTTTGTATCACGATTTTTTCGGGTAAATTTAACAGTTTGTGACCATGCCATAAATAATACAATTGCTGTGCTGCACCAATCACCGATGCAAGGTTTTGATCGCTTTCTAAAAAAGTATCGAGTTGTTGACTGAGCAATTCTAAATGTTGCTTTAATCCTAAGCGGCACGCCAAAGCTAGCAATTTGGCAGTTTCAAAGGCAGATTGCCCGACACCTTTTGCTTCATTTCCTTGCTGTAGTTGAATAATTTTAAGCAGTGCAATTTGTTCGAGTTGGTTGCCCATTTCTGCCAGTTCAATCAAACGTGCTTCAACACTTGGTGTCCATGCATAGCGCCATTCCTCAAACAACAAATCCAGACTGGCACCCTGTACAAAATCTGGACCTGAAATACGTTGGGCAAAATTACAGCCTACAAATTCCAGTAAATGCAAATATTGGCTAATGTTCTGATGTAAAGGTTTTCGATAAATATCGAGTTTTCGATTGCGTATAATGGTGTCATTTAAATTAAAACGATAGGCTTTAATCTGTTGATAGGTATTTTGTAATAATGCAGGACTGTGCTGATTTTGAGCAACCTTACCAAGTTGTTGTCCACTTAAAAACTGAAAAATTAGGGTAAATAAATGCTGTTGTCCATCATCCATTTCCCCTTTGATGAGTGCTGATTGCAAAGCATCGAGTAAATCATAACGGCTTGGTTGATGATGTCCACGAAGGCAAGCCAATTGCCAAGCAAGTTCAGCGGTATTTTTTAGTGCGATATAAGGCGTTACATCCAGTGCATTTTCTTGGTTTAAAAAATGGCACAACTTATTTAAATATTGAAAAAATTGCAGTTGTGTCTGTTCAACTGTTGGATTGTTTGCAGATTTTAAATTTTGCCAATGTTGTTGATAATATGCAGGTGAGGGCATACCTGAAGCATAGCCATTTAAAGCATCTAAACGATCGAAACTATAGCGAATCAGCCAAGCTTGCTCTTGCCAGTTTTGCTTTTGATCTTGGACAATAAAACGTTCTGCTTGCTGTGGGGCTACTAGATTTTCAATTAAGGCAAGACTATGAAAGCCACCCGTGATCACCAAAATTTTATGCTTGGGATCAATACTGTCTTGGATGCAATTCCACATCACATCTTCACGATGTAATGAAGCATCTTGCAAAAGTACCTCACGCTCATAATCCAAACGTGCTAATGAACACCAAGCAAAAACATCATCAAAAAATGTTTGAGCATGTTGCAGTTGTTCAACATTTTGCAGCTCGAATAAATGATCCCAAAGTTCATCATGATTTCGGCAATGCATCGTTTCAGCAAGTTTTTGGATATATTGGCTATGTGCAAAATAACGTTCAGACAGCAGACTTTTTTGTTGCCAGTCCAAATCAGACTGTTGCGTTTTTAAGGCACTTTGTTTTGCCCAATCCAAGTCAATAAATTTAACGTCTGCTCGAATGTGTTTTGCCTGTTGGATAGCGACCCATTCAGGGGAGTATTCACAAAAAGGGAAGTAGGCAGAAAAGATTTCTGGTTGAACTTCTGCATTACTTTCATGTGCTTCGTCAGCACCATTTCTATTTGCAGCGCCTTTTTGGGGGGAGGTTTTATTTGAAGAACGTTGCGCTTGTGCAAATATTGCCACAGGAGGCTGAGTGGCTTGGTTCTGTAAGCTTTCAATTAAGAATTCAAAACTTGTTAGTGCTTCGATTAAAATGTGTGTGGGCTTAAGTTCATCGATATATTGCTTGAGCGCGTATGCACAAGCGGGGCTATGATGGCGGATTGGCGCAAAAAAAACGTTTTGTTTTGCCAGTTGCTGTTTCAGTTGAAATGCCTGTTTTAAGCGTGCAGGCATTTCCCCTCTCTCTATATTTCGATCCAGCAGCTGCATGATTAAAACTCTCGGCTGGCTTCATAGAAACTTTTCCAATCAGCATCCTTACGTGCACGCTCTTTCACCACAGTATCAAGATAGTAACGCAGGCGTTTAGCATCATCTGGATTATCTTTAAACACAACCCCAATCAATTGTTGTGCGAGGTGTTCTGCTTTTAATTTTCCATCACTGAGATAAATGGCTTGTAGACCTGCCGCATGGGCAATATTGACTGCTTCAGCAGTAGACATAACAGCATCAGGCGTTTTAAGTGTTGCGCCTTGCAGACTTTGTCCTGTTCTAAGCTCATTGAAAATGGTCACCAAGAGTTCGATGACTTCTGGGCGAACTTGGATTTCACTGTATAAATCAGCAAGCTGGTTCTTAAGTTGTAATCCCACCAGTTCGATTTCAAATTTTTGGTCACGAATCGGTTTTACCGTTTCAAAGTTAAAGCGACGCTTTAATGCTGCTGACATTTCATGTACGCCACGATCACGCAAGTTTGCTGTTGCGATGATGTTAAATCCTTGTGTTGCTTGCAAACTAAAATCTTGTCCCATTTCAGGGATCATCATTTGCTTTTCAGACAGTAAAGACACCAATACATCCTGAATTTCAGGTGGGCAACGTGTGATTTCTTCAAAGCGGGCAATTTGTCCATTTTTCATAGCATAGAAGAGCGGGGAGGGAATTAATGATTTATCTGTTGGTCCTTCCGATAAAAGTAATGCGTAGTTCCAAGAATATTTAATATGGTCTTCGGTCGTCCCCGCTGTTCCTTGAATCGTGAGCTGAGAATTGGCTGAAATTGCAGCACTAAATAGCTCTGAAAGCATTGATTTTGCTGTACCTGGTTCACCCACCAGCATCAAACCCTGATTGCCCATCAAGGTAACCAAGGCACGGTCAACTAAAGCATCGTCACCATAAAATTTTTTTTGAATATCAAGTTTGGCATCACCCAAAATAAATGAGCGAACAGCGTAGGCAGAAAGTTGCCAACCTGCTGGCTTTCTATGTTGATCTTGTTCTTTTAAGCGTTCTAGTTCTGCTTGATATTTTTGTTCTGAACTGTGTTTAATTTGATTTTGAAAATTTTGCTTCATAATGATTCTGTATATTTTATCCAATGAATCTATCATAACTGGCAAAGACTAAGATGACCACTAGTACGTAAGTCGCCCGCGACAAATTATGACATCTGTTTGTTATAGAAAGTATTTTTAAGTAAATTGAGTACTGTAATTGCAAGTGAACTAGGGTTAGATTGTTTATAATTGTATAGTATGATGATCTGTATTGAAATTTTGTGAAATAGTGATTGTATTGATTCGCAAATCAGTACATTAATGTAAGCGTTGAGAAACTATTTAATACAAGCTTTAGTGTTTGAAAAACCACAGTTACGAGGGTGCACATGGCAAATTCTAATAAAAAACAATCCGGCGGATTTATTTCAAATGCTTTTGGCGTAGCCAAAAAGCTAAGCGAAACAGGTTTAAGTGTGGTCAATCATGTTGCTCCTGGTACGGTGAGTAAATTGAGCCACAGTCCTAAAGTTGAATCCGTTGTGCAAGGTACTGCTCAAGAAAGAAGTGCTTTTGAGCGTAAACAATATGAAAATCCTCAACAGATGCTACGAGAACATCTACCGAATGTAACGGGACAGCTTTTGGGGAAACATTTTAAAAAAATCAATAATGTCGCTTCGTTTATTTCGCCAGATTTAAACGATAAATTGTCTGATTTTATTTTTGATAAGCTCAATGAGTTTGTTTCAGAATTGACGTCTGTAGATGCTGTTCTAAAAGAAGTGGGTGCAAAAAGCTTGGCAGAATTGGCTAAGGATACTGAACGTTCACAACGAATCAGTATTGCATTGGCAAATCAGAATAAAATTATAGCTGCAATTCAAGGTGCGGTTACTGGTGCGTTTGGTGGCGTAGGTGCAATTCTTGATGTACCTAGTTCACTGGCTTTGGCACTTCGAAGTGTTTATCACACTGGAAGAGCGCATGGTTTTGAGTTGAATGCAAAAGATCATGCCGTTGTTGAATACATCTTTAAACAAATTGATCTAGGCACTGTTGCTGAAAAACACGCATTAATGGCGGCAATACGAACTTTTGCAGGGGTGTTGCAAACTCACAATGTGAGTCAATTGCAACAGCTTTTAGGTTCAAGCAATGATATAGAGCTGTTAAAAAAATGGGTGGCAAATGAGGATGGTACATTTAAGTTGCCGTGGATGAATAATCTTCCACATTTTAGCTTGCTGACACGACTTACACCCCTAGCTACGATGGGAATCAGTGCTGTATATAGCTGGAAGTTAGTCGATGATGCAACTGATAAAGCTCAAATCGTATTTTCAGGTGCAAGGCAATATTTGTTACAGCATTCTGATGAAAAAATTGATGTATTAGAGGCTTATGAAAAATTTAGTCAATTGATCTCAGATGCGCATCCCTTGCTTTTAGACGACAGTAAAGCACAAACACTTACAGAGAAAGCAGAGCCTCAGGTTGAAAATGAAGCAATTACTCATGTTGAAGTGAAAGAAAAAACCAGTGAAACTGTTGAAGAGCCCAATGCTGAGGAAAAAGTTGGGCAGGGGATTCAAAAACTGGCTGAAACTCACATTGAAGATAAACATGCGACTCAACTGGAAAATAAAGCGACACCAGTAAAACCTCAACGCACTGGGCAAAAGAAAGCAGTAACAGTGAATGCTTCTACAGAGAAAGCAAAAGAAGTAGCGAAAACATCGGCATCTGCGAAAACTGTAACAAAAAAGCGCACCCCTATAAAAGCTAAAGCGACTGCAGAAAATGTGGTAAAATTAACTGAAAAATCGCAAGAAGTTACTGAAACAAAATCAGAAAATAAGCCTGATTAGGTTGAATCATCTATTCAGCCAAAGCTTGAAATGGTCAATATTTGACACCATGTTGAATGTTGACCATTTTTACTTCTTGGCTTACAATTGCATGCCCTCAAAAAGTGGTAATTTTTTGAGGCTTTTTATTAACGGGAGAATTGCCATATGGCAACAACAAATCAGTTGATCCGTAAGGGTCGCACAACTTTGATTGAAAAATCAAAAGTTCCTGCGTTGAAGGCTTGTCCACAACGTCGTGGTGTTTGTACACGTGTTTATACAACTACACCTAAAAAACCTAACTCAGCAATGCGTAAAGTTTGCCGTGTTCGCTTAACTTCAGGTTTCGAAGTTTCTAGCTATATCGGTGGTGAAGGCCATAACCTACAAGAGCACAGTGTTGTTCTTATCCGTGGTGGTCGTGTTAAAGACTTACCAGGTGTACGTTACCATACCGTTCGTGGTTCTTTGGACTGTGCTGGTGTTAAAGATCGTAACCAGTCTCGTTCAAAATACGGTACTAAACGTCCTAAGAAATAATCTTTTAAAGATTAGCTTCTTAAGAAGATAGAGCCGCAATCCTTTAGCGTCTCGCTTGTCTGATTTCTGCATTAATTTTGTGAAATTCAAGCGACGTGTAGTAAGGCCAGTGAATAGCACACGACACTTTGTGCTGATGCTGGATAAACCTGAAGTGTCATATTTATAGGTAGATTAAAATGCCAAGACGTCGCGTAGTCGCTGCTCGTGAAATCCTTCCGGATCCTAAGTTCAGTAGCCAAACAATCGCTAAATTCATGAACCACGTAATGCAAGATGGTAAAAAGTCTATTGCTGAAAGTATCGTTTACGGTGCTTTAGACCGCGTTCAAGAAAAAAACAAAGTAGACCCAGTTGAATTTTTTGAGACTACTCTTGAAAAAGTTCGTCCTATGGTCGAAGTAAAAGCACGCCGTGTTGGTGGTGCTACTTATCAAGTACCTATGGAAGTACGCCCATCCCGTCGTACTGCCTTAGCTATGCGTTGGTTGGTAGATGCTGCTGCTAAGCGTTCTGAAAAAACTATGGCGTTACGTCTTGCTGGTGAGTTGCTTGATGCAGCTGAAGGTAAAGGCGCAGCGATCAAAAAACGTGAAGATGTGCATCGTATGGCTGAAGCTAACAAAGCCTTCTCTCACTACCGCTTCTAAGCGGCTAAAACAGTCCCTAATCAGGAGAATACTCATGCGTACTGCAGCACGATTTAACATCGCCCTCTACCAAAGTGGGGGATTTGCGGGTATTTAAGTTGCCCATTACGTATTGAGTATCCGTACGCATCAATGCTTCATTGATGCGTCCTGTTTTAAACAACAAAATTTAGGAATGCAAGAAATCATGGCTCGTCAAACCCCAATTTCTCGTTATCGTAACATTGGTATTTCTGCGCACATTGATGCGGGTAAAACTACAACTACTGAACGTATTTTGTTCTACACTGGTGTATCTCACAAAATTGGTGAAGTACATGACGGTGCAGCAACAATGGACTGGATGGAACAAGAGCAAGAACGTGGTATTACAATCACTTCAGCTGCTACGACGTGTTTCTGGTCTGGTATGGGTAAGCAGTTCCCTGAACACCGTATCAACGTAATTGATACACCGGGACACGTAGACTTCACAATTGAAGTTGAACGTTCTATGCGTGTTCTTGACGGTGCGTGCATGGTTTACTGTGCTGTAGGTGGTGTTCAACCTCAGTCAGAAACTGTATGGCGTCAAGCAAATAAATATAAAGTGCCTCGTTTAGCATTCGTGAACAAGATGGACCGTACTGGTGCAAACTTCTTCCGTGTTGTTGAACAAATGCGTACTCGTTTAGGTGCTCATCCTGTACCTGTAGTGATTCCGATTGGTGCTGAAGAAAATTTCCAAGGTGTTGTTGACCTGATCGAAATGAAAGCAATCATTTGGGATGAAGCTTCTCAAGGTATGCAGTTCGAATATGGTGATATTCCTGCTGATCTTCAAGCATCTGCTGAAGAATGGCGCACCAATATGGTTGAAGCTGCTGCAGAAGCATCTGAAGAGTTGATGGACAAGTACCTTGAAGAAGGCGATCTTTCTAAAGAAGACATCGTTGCGGGTATTCGTGCGCAAACTTTGGCTGGCGAAATCCAACCAATGCTTTGTGGTACAGCATTCAAAAACAAAGGTGTTCAACGTATGTTGGACGCTGTAATTGAATTCTTACCATCGCCTACTGAAGTTAAGCCTATCGAAGGTATTCTTGACGACAAAGCTGAAACTAAAGCGATTCGTGAAGCATCTGATGAAGCGCCATTCTCTGCATTAGCGTTCAAAATCATGAACGATAAGTTCGTAGGTAACTTGACTTTCGTACGTGTTTATTCTGGTGTTCTTAAACAAGGTGACCCAGTATATAACCCAGTTAAGTCTAAACGTGAACGTATTGGTCGTATCGTACAAATGCACGCAAATGATCGTCAAGACGTTGAAGAAATTCGCGCTGGTGACATCGCTGCATGTGTAGGTCTTAAAGACGTGACAACTGGTGATACGTTGTGTGATGAGAAAAACATCATTACGCTAGAGCGTATGGAATTCCCAGAGCCAGTAATTTCTCTTGCTGTTGAGCCAAAAACTAAGGCTGACCAAGAAAAAATGTCTATCGCTCTTGGTCGTTTGGCTAAAGAAGATCCATCGTTCCGTGTACGCACAGACGAAGAATCTGGTCAAACGATTATTGCGGGTATGGGTGAGCTTCACCTTGACATCCTTGTTGATCGTATGAAGCGTGAATTTAACGTTGAAGCGAACATTGGTAAACCAATGGTTGCTTACCGCGAAACAATCAAAAAGACTGTTGAGCAAGAAGGTAAATTCGTACGTCAAACAGGTGGTAAAGGTAAATTCGGTCATGTATATGTTCGTTTAGAGCCTATGGATGTTGAAGAAGCTGGTAAAGAATACCAATTCGCTGAAGAAGTTGTAGGTGGTGTAGTACCTAAAGAATTCTTCGGTGCGGTTGACAAAGGTATTCAAGAACGTATGAAGAATGGTGTATTGGCTGGTTACCCTGTTGTGGGTATCAAAGCGACATTATTTGATGGTTCTTACCATGATGTCGATTCTGACGAATTATCGTTCAAAATGGCAGGTTCTTACGCATTCCGTGATGGTTTCATGAAAGCAGATCCTATCTTGCTTGAACCAATCATGAAAGTTGAAGTAGAAACTCCAGAAGACTACATGGGCGATATCATGGGTGACTTAAACCGTCGTCGTGGTATGGTTCAGGGTATGGACGACTTACCTGGCGGTACTAAAGCAATTCGTGCTGAAGTTCCACTTGCTGAGATGTTTGGTTACGCGACTCAAATGCGTTCTATGTCTCAAGGTCGTGCGACATATTCTATGGAATTTGCTAAATATGCTGAAACTCCACGTAACGTGGCTGAAGGCATCATTTCTAAATTCCAGTCTGGCGGTAAAAAAGGTGACGACGAGTAATCTTTCGATTACTATAAGCCCAAACTAATTCATAGTTAAAAACCAAGTGCTCATGCAGTGACCCTGCATGAGTAGTTTAAAAAGGAAGCTCTCATGGCTAAGGCTAAGTTTGAACGTAATAAGCCACACGTAAACGTGGGTACAATTGGTCACGTCGACCATGGTAAAACAACTTTAACTGCTGCAATTGCAACAATTTGTGCAAAAACTTACGGCGGTGAAGCTAAAGACTACGCAGCAATCGATTCTGCACCAGAAGAAAAAGCACGTGGTATTACAATTAATACTTCACACGTAGAATACGATTCTCCAATTCGTCACTACGCTCACGTAGACTGCCCAGGTCACGCCGATTATGTTAAAAACATGATCACTGGTGCTGCTCAGATGGATGGTGCGATCCTTGTATGTGCTGCGACTGATGGTCCAATGCCACAAACTCGTGAACACATCCTTCTTTCTCGCCAAGTAGGCGTACCTTATATTCTTGTATTCCTTAACAAGTGTGACCTTGTTGATGATGAAGAATTACTTGAATTGGTAGAAATGGAAGTTCGTGAACTTCTATCTACTTATGACTTCCCAGGTGATGACACGCCTATCATCCGTGGTTCAGCACTTGCTGCACTTAATGGTGATGCTGGTCAATATGGCGAATCAGCTGTACTTTCACTTGTTGAAGCGCTTGACTCTTATATCCCAGAACCAGAACGTGCTATCGATAAAGCATTCTTGATGCCAATCGAAGATGTATTCTCTATTTCTGGTCGTGGTACAGTGGTAACAGGTCGTGTAGAGTCTGGTATCGTTAAAGTCGGCGAAGAAGTTGAAATCGTTGGTATTAAAGATACAGTTAAAACAACTGTAACTGGCGTAGAAATGTTCCGTAAACTTCTTGACGAAGGTCGTGCGGGCGAGAACTGTGGTGTTCTTTTACGTGGTACTAAGCGTGAAGACGTACAACGTGGTCAAGTACTTGCTAAACCAGGTACAATCAAGCCGCACACTAAATTCGATGCAGAAGTATATGTACTTTCTAAAGAAGAAGGTGGTCGCCATACTCCGTTCCTTAACGGTTACCGTCCACAGTTCTACTTCCGTACAACTGATGTAACTGGTGCAATCCAATTACAAGACGGCGTTGAAATGGTTATGCCAGGTGACAACGTTGAAATGTCAGTAGAACTTATCCACCCAATCGCAATGGACCCAGGTCTACGTTTTGCGATCCGTGAAGGTGGTCGTACAGTTGGTGCTGGTGTAGTTGCTAAAGTAACTGCATAATCGCTGATTGTGTAAAAAGAGCGCTCCTTTGGAGCGCTTTTTTTATCGATAAAATAAACCCAGCTATAAATTGTTAGACAATACCTATCAAAAGCTGTCCTTAACTGATATTTGTGTGACCTAATCTGCAATTATTAAACTTTCATAAAAACGTAATATAAAGAAAGAGAAAAACAAACATAAAGAATTTAAGTGAATCTCACTTAATAGGAGGAATCGCAATGAATGCAAAAGTGAATATTTCAAACCGTGCTGGTGCATCTTTCCCTGTACGTCGTATGGATTTTAATTTTGATGACGTACCTGAATATTGGGCAAGTGGTTCGGCGGGTATTACACATTTCATGACTGCATTGTCAGCATTGTTCCCAGATGGCGAAAAACTTTTCATCGACTCAGTACGTGCGGTGCGTTATCACCCTGCGATTAAGGACAATGAAGCATTACAAAAAGAGATTAGTGCTTTCATTGGTCAAGAAGCCATGCATACCAAAGAGCATGAAAACTTTAATGCTTCAGCAAAAAAGTTTGGTCATGATGTTGAGAAATACGAGCGTGAAACAGGTGTGTTAATTCAGGGTGCACGTAAATGGTTTGCACGTGCAGTCAAACCATTTGGTATGACTCAAGAAATGGTGGATTTAACCGCGACGACTGCATTAGAGCATTTTACTGCAACAATTGCTTCGCAACTGTTAGTCAATGGACATATCCAAAAGTTAATGACTGATCCAACCATGTCGTATATGTGGTATTGGCATGCTGTGGAAGAAAATGAACATAAAGCAGTAGCTTATGATGTTTATGAAGCTGTATTTGGTAAAGGTATCAAAGCTTATGGTTTACGTACCACAGCTTTAGTTTTTGCAATGGTACTGATCTTTATGGCGCAATCATCTTTTGTAGTGCGTTTATTAAAAGAGGATGGAAAGCTCAACCTAAAAGAGCTCGGTATTATTTATAAATATGCTTATAGCCCATCTAAAGGCATTATCACAGGAATGACCAAAGAAATGTTGGCATACTTTAAACCAGGTTTCCATCCAAATGACCTAGATACTGTAAGTTTGCTCGAGACATGGAAAGCGAAACTGGGTCTGTAAGGCTTTTAAAGTGAGTATTTAAATTAAGGAGCAACAATTGTTGCTCTTTTTATTAGACTTATTGGTTTAATTTCTTATAATTCATTTTTTATATTGAGTTGATAAACGCAGATGATTCGTTTAATGCAATCTTCAGATCTGCACACTGTTTCTCAAATTGAAGACTTGGTACAAAGTCATCCTTGGAAAAAAAGTCAATTTGAAGAGTCCATAACAAGTTATCTAAGTACGGTGATTGAACAAGACCATCAAGTGGTGGGTTTTTGTATTCTGCAACCTGTTTTAGATGAAGCGAATTTATTACTCATGGCGATTCATCCGAGCCAGCAAGGTAAAGGGCTAGGCTATCAACTGTTAGATGAATCAATTGCATTATTAAAAAATAATCCAGTACAAATCTTTCTTGAAGTGCGTGAGTCAAATAAAGCTGCGATTGCGCTTTATGAAAAAGCCAACTTTCATCAAATTGATTTAAGAAAAAATTATTATCCAAATCAACAGGGTGGCCGTGAACATGCAATTATTATGGTCAAATCCTGTAGTGATGATTTTTCAAAGTTATTTAAATAAGTTCTAATAATTTATAGAATGTTTACAGTGAAAGCCGATTATTTAATAATCGGCTCATTCCATTCTGAAGGCAGGGTGGTCATCAGCATATCGCCCAATTCTTCAATTTCTTTAGCCTCCAAATGACGATTGATCCGTCGCCATTGCCCATCTAATAATAATTCAAATGGTGCATATTGAGATTTGTAATTCATTTTTTCAGCATGTGGAACCCAATACCCGAGGTAAACAAAATCTAAATCCAACGATTTTACATATTCAATTTGTTTGAGAATCGCAAAAACCCCCAGTGAGCGCTTACTTTCATTTGGATCAAAGAAGGTATACACCGCAGAGACCCCATCATCCAATTGATCGCAGGTAGAGACACTAATTAAACGATCATCTTTCCATAGTTCAAGGAAAAAGCTGTTGGTACAGCTATGGATCAGGAATTTTTCAAATTGGTCATAGCTGGGTGGGAACATATCACCATCAGCATGTCTTTCAATAATATAGCGCTCATATAAATGGTAATGCGTTTGTGTCGCCTCTTGGGTCGAAATAATTTTAACGGTTAAATCTTGATTGCGTTTCCATGCTTTTTTTTGAGCACTGCTCATTTTAAATTCAGCAACTGGCACCCGACAAGATAAACATTGACGGCAAAGATGACATTCAGGGCGATAAACAAAGTCACCACTGCGTCTAAAACCTACACGCGATAATTCGGAAAGTGTGACAACATCAATACGATGTACAGGATCGAGAAACACCATACGTGCAGATTTATTTTCTAGATAACTGCAATCATGTGGTGGCGTAATATAGTATTGTAAGTCGTTTAATAGGGACTTAGGATGATAAGAATTCATAAATCATGTCCCTCCTTTTATTTTCATTCCATTAAGCGCGATAAAATCGCTATTGTTTTACTTGAAAATACACGCTCTTGATAATTTTTCCAATCTATTGAGGGTTGTTTTATTACATCTTGTAACGATTTAAGGTATTCATGGCGAGAAAGTGTACAAGCACCGAGGCTGAGTAAGTGATCATTGACCAACTGACAGTCAATCCACGGTAAGTTATTTTCTCGGCCCAATAACATCAGTGTGTAAAAAGCCATTTTAGAAACATCGGTTTGAGTGCTAAACATCGACTCACCAAAACAACCATGCCCAATCGTCACACCATACAATCCACCTACAATTTTATCTTGATCCCAGACTTCAACGCTATAGGCATAGCCAGCCTCAAACAGTTGGCAATAACCGTGAATAATCTCTTCAGAAATCCAGGTTTCATCCGCATAGCTACGTGGGAGTGAACAGGAACGGATGACCTGTTCAAAAGCATGATTGATGGTAATTTTATAATCAAACTTTTTCATATTTCGCAGTAGTGATTTACTTGGATGATAATCCTGAGGGCGAATGATGCAACGAGGTTCTGGACACCACCAACATATTGGCTCACCTTCGGAAAACCATGGAAATAAGCCATGTGTATAGGCTTCATATAATGTAGAAGGTGCTAAGTCTGCGCCTATACAAATCAAGCCTTGTTCATCTGGATCAGCTTCTATTGGATCTGGAAAAATAAATTGTGAAGGGGAGATTTGATTCACGAGAATTCATCAATAAAAAAGATCAGCTTTATCTTAGCTGATCATGTGATTAAATGTCTAAACAGACCCTATGCAAAAAGTTTCAAATGTTTTGCAATTTTGAGTTTATCACTATCTAGAAAGAATTGAGCTTTCTCTTGAATGACTTCAAGGCTGGTTTTTGGATCTGAAACAGTATTGCCTTGTTGATCTAATACTAACCAGCCTAATTGGGTTAGCACATCCCAAACATATTGTGCAAATTGTGCGGCAGAGTCTAAACCATCGATAAAATGAGCGCGGTAGAAGAGTTGGGTAAACTGATCGGCTGGAATACCAATCCCGGTTAGTGGACAGGCCAAGACTTGATAATTGGTATGATAGCTAGCTTGCTCAAGGAAATAACGATTTAATTTCTGAGCATGTTCAACCATATCTTGATTTGAAGCTGCCTGACACGGTTGTGCTAAACCTAAGTGGCATAAAATCACCAAGGCATTGAGCAACTTAGAATAGGTAATATCAGGGATGGCTTGTTCAAGTTCTGCAATCGTCTGTGGCTTATAGTCACATTGTTTAAAATAGGCACCGAGTGGTTGATAAATCTCTTGGATTAAATCGAACTCACCTAAGTATCCTGAAATTGTTTTTGGTAATTTTTCTGGAGCTGTTAATAAGACAAAGGCTGTGTTTCTCAAGCGATGTTGAATTTCTAATGCGGTTAAGGTGTTTTTCCCGCGTATATATAAATCTTTTCTAAATTGTGTATTGGCAAAATAATCACGGCATTGCTCTTTAAAAACAGGGTGTTCAATGGTATTTAAAAATTGCTGATGTTGTTCACTGAAATTAATATTATCTAGATGCGAATTTAAATCTGTTGAACCTGCGTAGGTCAGTTTAATTTCTTCTAAAATTCTTACCACTTGTTGAAAAGAGAAACACTGCCAGTCTTGATTCAGGTATTCATGAATCAAATAGTTTGGATTTTGTTTTTTTAAGTCTTGCACTTTGTTGAGTGCATTTGGATTTCTCTGAGCAAATAGGGGATTTTGCGCTAACAGCTCTTCACTAAAGTTAAGTGAATCATTTACTTTTTGTAGCGGGTTGGTACTGGTGCTATTAAATTTAAAATGACTGTGAAATAACTCGCGGATTGGCATATTGGCAGCCCAACCTGTCAGGCAGTTATAGCTAATATAGACAATCCCATTGGGGCTTAAAAATTTTCGGATAAATTGCAAAATAATATGCTGGTTTTCGTGGCTAATCCAACTCCAGATCCCGTGTAAACTAATCGAGTCAAACATCGGTAAGCCTTTGTTGAGTAACTCTTCAAAACTTGCGTCATAAAAGTGATGTGGGACTTGATTTTGTTCAGCCAAGACATTGGCATGGGCAGCATGAGCAGGGTTAAAGTCTGTACCGAAAAATAAACCAAAACTGGATGCAGCATGAATATTTAGACTGACACCTTGACCAAAGCCGAGTTCACAATGTTTGTGGCGTTCATTGGTAGGTGGACAATCAACCCCATTGAGTAACAAGCAAAACTTTTGGTAATTCGGGCTTAAGTCTCTATAGTAACCATAGGTGTAATTTACTTCGGTCTGATAGCCATCTGTCCATGCTGTTGTCATGTTTTTTCCTATAATTTGTATTCATTTAAAGTCATTGGTCTTGTTTATTTATAAATCAAAAATAAACAAACCGCCATGTAGGCGGTTTGTTTTTACACAAAATAAATCAATTATTCTAAGCCATCTAAATAGCGGTCAGCGTCAAGTGCAGCCATACAGCCTGAACCTGCAGATGTGATTGCTTGGCGATAAACATCGTCAGCAACATCACCCGCAGCAAATACACCTGCTACAGATGTCGCTGTGGCATTGCCAGCAGTACCGCTACGTACTTGAATATAGCCATTACGCAATTCAAGTTGATTTTCAAACATTGCTGTATTTGGTTTGTGACCAATCGCTACAAACATACCCGATACGTCAACATCTTGAGTTGAATCATCTTGGGTAGACTTAATACGTACAGAAGTTACACCAGAGTTACTATCACCTAAAACTTCATCAACTTGATGGTTCCAAATGATTGAAATTTTACCTTCTTTAACTTTTTCATTGAGATGGTCTTGAAGAATTTTTTCAGAACGTAATTTGTCACGACGGTGTACCAAGGTCACGTGTGAGGCGATGTTCGAAAGATATAATGCTTCTTCAACAGCAGTGTTACCACCACCCACAACCATGACTTTTTGGTTTTTATAGAAGAAACCATCACAAGTAGCACAAGCACTTACACCTTGACCCATATAAGCCTGTTCAGACTCAAGTCCTAGATATTGCGCTGTTGCACCTGTTGCAATAATTAATGCATCACAAGTGTACTCATCCATATCGCCTTTAAGCACGAAAGGGCGAACCTGAAGATCAACTTCATTGATATGATCATATAAAATTTCAGTACCAAAACGTTCAGCATGCGCTTGCATACGATCCATTAATGCAGGACCTGTTAAACCTTCAGCATCACCAGGCCAGTTCTCAACATCAGTCGTGGTGGTTAATTGACCGCCGAGTTGCATACCAGCAATTAAAGTTGGTTTTAAATTTGCACGCGCTGCATAAACAGCAGCACTATAACCAGCAGGTCCAGAACCTAAAATAATTAACCGAGAGTGGCGAGCGCTCATGAGTCATCCTTTTTTATGAAAAATATAGAAATTGTTTGAATTATACGTGAAACTTTATCAAAGTTGTGTGGCTTCAATGTCGATAATATTGATCATCTAAATCGAATTGAGCTATATAGAATAATCAAATAATACTGTTTAGCATTTTTATCGAAATAAAAGCTTAAATTTCTAACAATGCTTTACAACACAAGTAAATAATAGTGCATCTTTTTTTTAAGAACAGGTGCATAATATAAAAATTTCTTCTCTCAAGAAAGCTGATCAAGCTTCAGAAAAGAGTAATTTGAACAATTGGTTACAGGATAGTATATGACTGCGGTGTCAAATGTTTATGCACAGCGCTTTTTAACAACAATATTCTTGATTTCATTTGGGATATATCTGTTCCTTGCAACAGTGACATATACTCCATTTGATCCAGGCTGGATGCATATTTCGAGTGATACACAACAGGTTTCAAATGCCAGTGGTGTAGCGGGTGCTTGGATTGCTGATTTGTTGTTTGGTTTTTTAGGTTGGGCAAGCTTACTCATTCCTGTATTTATTTTTATAGAAGCAGTCCAAGTGTGGTGGCCAAGAAGTTTTGTGAGTCGCCCGTTTCGTTACGCTGCTCAATTTTTTATTTTGCTTGCGAGCTCAAGCCTATTGTATTTGCTTTGGAATGTACCAGCAGACACATTAGCCAATGCTTCTGGTGGAATCATTGGTTATGAGCTCGGTGAAAGCCTATCCCAACTGATGAGTATTTATGGCGCAGTTGTATTTATTTTGCTCTTGCTCATTGTTCTATTTACCTTAGCATTTGGTATTCAATGGAACAGAACGTGGACAACACTCAAAGCCATACCTGCTTATTTACAAGATTTGTTTTATAAAAATGTTCCTGAAAGTGAATCTGCTTTTGATTTGACATCCCCTCAAAAAAATAAAAATCATGCGCATACGCATAAGGTTGAACCAATAACAGCTCAAGCTGAATTCGTTGAAGCTGATGATCAGGTATCAGTAAAAGAGCATTTGATTGTTAAAAATACTAAACATAATCAAACAGCTGAACGCTTATTTGATGACATGATTGAACAAGAAAATAAAACTCAACATCATGTTCAATTTGATCAAGATGATATTGATGATTTGGAATTTGAGCGGACTTTAGAAAAAGCACATCGTCTAGAACAAGACAGTCAACGTACTGTTTCATCTGGTGAAGTATGGAAAGCCTTGCATCAAGATCAAGACCATAATCGTGATATTGATGCCTTGATCAAAGCTTCAGAAGATCAAACTGAAGAAAAATATGCAGATCATTTACCACGCGAGCATCAACATGTTGTTGATCATAGGCAGATCAATAAAAAATCTTCGCTTGATTGGGATGATGATCAAGTGTTTGATGAGTTGCTGTCAGTTGTGCCAAATGGACAAACAGCCACAGATATCCATACCCCATTTAATACTCCTACGGCGCAGACTCAAGTGGAATCTGGTTATGTAGATACTGCTGTTCATGGTGGAGTAAGCTTTGCGAGTGGGGTGGCTGCAGCAACAAGTTCAGGGGTGGCAATACAAAATTTAGCCAATGAATTAGATGAGCTTGCATCGCTTGCAGATGAAGAGCTTACTGAAAGCCCAACTGCGTACCAACAAAATCAGCAATCTGCAGAAGTTCGCACAACCAGTAATTATGCTCAATCTACACCATTTACTCGTGCCAATATTCAAACTAATCTAAATAGTTCGACCTTGGTCAGTGAAGAAGAAAAGTCTTTAATTGTTGCAGATAAAGATGCATTTAGAGATGCTTGGCAAGAAACTGCAGGAAAACCGCTTGATGAGTCAGAAAATGAATTGGCAGCGCTGGATGATGAGTTTGACTTAGATGCACCATTAACAGATGCATTTGGTCGTCCGATGTCACGTGCAATGCAAGTTGCAAATAAGCGTCGAGACTTACCAACATTGCCAGGTTATGAATTGTTGGATAAAGTCGATCCAAATAAAAAAGTTAACTTTACCGCAGAACAACTGTCACGTTTATCAGAACTGTTAGAAATTAAACTTCAAGAATTTAATGTCAAAGCCAAAGTCATCGAAGCCCAACCTGGGCCGGTGGTTACACGTTTTGAGTTAGATTTGGCGCCCGGTGTAAAAGCCTCGAAAGTAACCAATATTTCCCGAGATTTAGCACGTTCTATGTCGATGGCATCTGTGCGTGTGGTTGAAGTGATTCCTGGGAAGCCTTATATCGGGATTGAAGTACCGAATAGCAGCCGTGAAATGGTACGCCTGATTGAACTGCTAGAAACTCCTGTTTTTAAAGATCCAAATGGATTGCTTTCAATGGCAATGGGTAAGGATATTTCGGGTAATCCTGTAATTACTGACTTAGGTAAAGCCCCGCATATGTTGGTTGCAGGGACGACAGGTTCAGGTAAATCAGTTGCTGTAAACTCAATGATCTTGTCGATGTTGTTGAAATATACACCTGATCAATTGCGTTTGATTCTGATCGATCCAAAACAATTGGAATTAGCGAACTACAACGATATTCCTCATTTATTGACACCTGTTGTAACCGACATGAAAGATGCTGTCAGTGCATTGAATTGGTGTGTCAATGAAATGGAACGTCGTTATAAGCTGATGTCTTTTTTAAAGATCCGTAAATTAGCAGACTATAACCGTAAAGTGGAAGAAGCCATTGCAAATGGTGAGGATCTCATTGATCCAACTTGGAAGCCAAGTGATTCTGCGACACAAGATAGAGCGCCGCGTTTGCAACCATTGCCTTCGATTGTGATTGTAGCTGATGAATTTGCAGATATGATCATGCAAGTGGGTAAAAAGGCAGAGGAAATGATTACCCGTCTGGCACAAAAATCGCGTGCAGCAGGAATTCATTTACTTTTAGCGACGCAACGTCCATCGGTAGATGTCATTACTGGTTTGATCAAAGCCAATATTCCGACTCGTGTGGCGTTACGTGTAAACAGCAAAATTGATTCTCGTACTATTCTGGATGGTGGTGGTGCAGAAGATCTCTTGGGTCATGGAGATATGTTATTCCTAGGTCCGGGTAAAATTGATCCTGAGCGTGTACATGGTGCATTTATTTCCGATGATGAAGTCAACCGTATTTGTGACGCATGGCGTGAACGTGGTGAACCGAATTATGTTGATGAAATTCTTACGCCGTTTGATGAAGAACCGGCCACACGTGGTTTTGAAGATGGTGATGGTGATCCGAACCGTGATGCACTCTATGATCAATGTGTTTCATTTGTCTTAGAAACACGTAAAGTGTCTGTATCCTCACTGCAACGTAAGTTTAGCTTAGGTTATAACCGTGCCGCCCGTATTGTTGATCAAATGCAGGAGCAGGGTATTGTCAGTGAACAAGGACCAAATGGTAAGCGAGATATTTTGGTCTAATTTAAACAGCTTGCAATGAGCTTAGGCTCATTGCAATGATGTAGGTTTGAGAAATAGGTCGATTAAATACAAGAGCCAAAAATAGAAAATAACATGATAAGTACCATTTGGGCTTTACTAAATTGCTTTTGTTCAATGACCATAAATTGATTGGCTTGCTGTTTGGCAAAACTGAGAGTTTTAAAGGCAGGTAGAGAAAATGAAATTCAATACAGTAATCGGGTCATAAGATTCAGGTAGTTTAATCAGTACTGAAAAAACAATAAATCCTATAGACATCAAGTCTTATGAGAAATTTTCTGTATATCCTTGTTGCTTGGTATAGTTGTTTAATTATCAAAAGTTTGTCATGTTAAACTTTATATCCAAAGTTTAAATACCTTTGTGTAGGCGATGCCTCACTTTTCGTAGGGGATGCCAAACCTTGTGCTGCAAACAAAGCAATGCTTTGTTTTTGCTCATGGGCGAGGGGGACGTGCTGTACTCACGACCAACAGAGAGATTCGTGTCGCCCCGCAGTAGAATAACCATCTATGATTCAAAAGTAAAAAACGAATGAGTAATCAATAATTTCTAAAAGTTCCTACAAAAACATAATCTTCATTGATGATCAATGAATTGATGGAAATTACTTGTATGAATAATTAGGTGGTTTAACTATTGTGATCAGTATAAAGAATTTTATGGATGTACAGATATCGATGGAAAAACATGAATTTTCACACTAATATTAATCTGTCTCACTGAACGGAATCTGGTCCATGTTGATCGCATTATGTACGTTAATCTTTATTCATTTTTGTGCCCTGATTACACCAGGCCCTGATTTCTTTCTGGTCTCGCAAACCGCAATTAGCCGTTCAAGAAAGCAATCAATTTTTGTGGTTTTGGGGATTACCGCAGGGGTGATGTTTTGGGCTTTTTTAGCTTTGGCTGGGTTGAATATCATTTTTGAAAAAATGGCATGGTTAAAGCAAGTAATGTTGGTTGTTGGTGGGATTTATCTGTGCTGGTTAGGCTACCAAATGCTTAGATCTGCTTTGAGTAAGAAAGAGACTGTGTCACAGCATCATTTTGAGTTACCGCAAAGCAATCTGCGTTTCTTTCTTAAAGGTTTCTTAACCAATTTATCAAATCCTAAAGCGGTGATTTATTTCGGTAGTGTATTTTCAGTGTTTTTAGCCAATCCACATTTAGATGGGGTGCATTCATTATTATTTATAATTGTTTCCGTAGAAACGCTGATCTGGTTTAGCTTTGTTGCCTTTGTATTTTCATTACCCAGCTTTAAAGCCGCTTACCAAAATGCCTCAAGATGGATTGATGGTATCTCAGGTGGGATCTTTACGCTCTTTGGTGCATATTTGATTGGCCATCGCTAAAAGCATGCTCCAAAATTTAAAAAAAACCTGCTTGAAGCAGGTTTTATTTGGGTCTGTAGACATTTCATAAATGGCTTGCGTTGTAGGTTAAAATTGAGCAGGCAAGGCATGAAACGAAGAGAATAGCGAGACTATTTTCGAGTTTCATAACGTAGGCTGAGATAATTTTAGCCACAACCCTGAGCAAGGACAAAGCAGTGCTTTGTTTGCAGCGCAAGGCGCAGCGGGGACTAGTGTGTTTTTTGCCGTTACGTCGTTACAAACTACTTATTTAGAATGACTAAATTTCGTATTTCGCGCCTAGTATCGCCTAAAAGACACACGTAGTCGCAAACCTAGACGAATTGTCAACAGACCCTATGCTGTTCTTCGGAAATAATTTAAAAATTATTCCACGTCTTTGGTTAATTGATAAAGTTCAGCATTTGGACCTTCAATCTTTTCACCCGTTGCAAAACTACGTGCTTCTAACATATTTTCGCCAACAAAGTATTTGCGGTTATCTGCATTTTTATCTAGACCGATAATCGATCCAGATTCATCAAAACTAAAATGACCTTGAGTTTTAAATTCTTTGCCTTCACCTTTAACCCCTTCATATTCTTCAGTCAGTTCATAAGTGTGATCTGATTTGAGGATGAGTTTGGTTTTGATTCCTGAGCAATCAGCACACGGAAGTAAGCCTTTGTATTCCCCAGCCCAGTCCAAGCTACTTTGAGCATTGTGTTCTGAATCAATCGTTGGGGTTGCTGCTTCATGCGATGCAGCAGCCTGTGTTTGAGCTGTCGCTTTGATATCCTCTGATGCATTATGAGTCGGCTTAGAACAAGCGCTTAATGACAGCGCTAAAATAGACATGACGAAGAGTGTTTTTTTCATAACATAACCCAAATGAATAAATAATTATATGTGAATGATTTTATCCAGAATATAAATTATCTCCCTGATATGAAATGTGAATTATGTAAGAAATTGCTGAGTAATGTAGTTCGATGTTAAAAAGTTAGGCTGTTATAGAGTTTCTCTTATTGTGCTATTTTAAGTAGTCGAATCTATGTCTCATTTGGCTGAATATGTTGCTCGTATTTACAATGAAAAAAACCACAATCAAAAAAGCAATGATTAAATTAAAATTGAAAATGTCATTTTGCAATGCGAAAAAAATTATGAGCAAGATATAGAGATCATTCAGACTAGCAAAATTTATACATTTTCAGATGGGACACAATTGAAACAAAGCATAGAACAAGACAATCAGTTGTTTGAAGTGGTGTCTTGTCTAGGAAGCAGGATTGAATATCAGGTCCTTCACCAGTTAAATGTGAATATTCAGCCGTAAAAAAATTCATTTTGATAATCATTGTGGTGAATTATATTGGATTAACTATTTTAACCAAACGAAAAATTGATATATGCAAATTCATTGCAGAATTTCATCAAAACTGAATATTTACTGACAAGTTTTTGATGAATTAATTTTATACATTTATATATTAATTGCTGGTTTTTTATACGAAGTGGATTTTTATCTGATCTATTGGTTGCTACAATCCAGCGCAAATTCTTTATATTTTGGTGTGCTGGGTGTTTGAAAAATTAGCTGAACAAAGTTTAGGCTGGATGGGATGGCAAATTGATAACCATTGGGATTTAAACATCGACCAATGTGTCATGATTGCAGCACCGCATACTAGTAATTGGGATGCACTATATGCACGTTTAGCGCTGAAAGCTTTGGGCGTTCATGTACGTATTACCATTAAAGACAGCTATATGAAATTGCCTTTTGGACCTTTTGTGCGTGCTATGGGCGGAATTGGGATTGATCGCCGTCCTAAGCAGGATGGAGAGGAACGTCCAAGTATGGTTCAACTGATGAGTGAGCTGTTTAAGACCCACCCTAAATTGGTGATGCTGGTGACTCCGGAGGGAACGCGTGCAAAGCAAGAACAGTGGAAAACAGGCTTTTATCATGTCGCCACTAATGCTGGTGTACCTATTGCATTGGCGTATATGGATTATAAAAATAAGAAAACTGGGATTGGTAAAATTGTTTATCCAACTGGAAATTATGAACAGGACATGGCTGAAATCATGGGATTTTATGCTCAGATCAATCCGAAACATCCAGATTTATTTAGTATAGATACTCGATTTACTCACGCCTAAAATTAATATGTTATATATCTTTGAGACTGATTTAACACAATGATAGTCACTGTAGTGTGGAAAAGCGGCGAATAGCCTATATGCTTTTTCACATTATTTTTTTTAATACCAAGATATAAAAGCACTATGATTTTAAAACATAATGCTTTGCAATATTCAACAGTAATCGGCTTATTTATTTTTAGCGTTGCTTACTGTTGAGTGTTGTACACCGCCGAGAGATTCACAGGCTGTTTTATAAATATCGTATTGCTGTTGAACAACTTCGTCGAGAGGAATTTTAAATAGTTCATCTCCAGATTTATAGCGATCGATGTACTCAGTGGCTTTTTCTTTACTCACTGCAAGTGAGCGTTCATGATAAGTATTAATTGAACTATGCGCTAATTCTGCTGTTTCAATATTATTACATTGAAATTGGCTAAGTAGTTTTTCCGCAGTTTGAATTTCACTAGATGTGCCAAGTACACATCCTGTTAAGAGAATACTGGCACTTAACAAAAATGAGTTTTTCATCACAGATATTTAAGAAAAATGAGTGGCGGAATTGTAGGATGAATCGGGTATTAAAAATAGAGCCGCTCGGATATTGTTTGCATTTTAGCAACCAGTTGTTGAATAAATAGCCAGTGAAATTCATTCAATTTTCTCTTTATTTTGCTAAAACAATGATGTTAGCAATAAGAAACAACCTGAGGCGAATAATAAACTCAGCACCAATTGTTTAAATTGTTTTTCTGATATTTTATAAAACATTTGCGCACCAATCAGCGCTGGAATACTCACTGTCAGTATGATGAGTGCAAAATAGGGGAGATGGATCTTATGGATGGTTCCTTGCCACAGATAAATAATAATTGTGAATAATTGAATTGCAAAATTAAAATGTCTTAAAATATAACGTTGTTGTTGTTTGGGTAGGTTTTTAAGCATGACCCAAGCTGATGGTGCTGCACCACAAAAACCGCCGAGACCACCTAAAATACCACCAATAAAACCAATGCTTCCATCTGCAACTTTACCCAATGCTTGAATACGAGTAAACACAGGTGCAAAGAACATGGTTGGACACCAAATCACTAAAAATAACCCAAGAATGGTCTTAAAGGTATTTCCATCAATGAGGTGTAAAAGATAGGTACCGAGAGGTACACCGATCAATCCTGCAATAATATAGGGGAGAACAAGGGAAAACGGGAGTTGATGTTTTTGTTCTTTTCCTAATGCAATGATATGACTCCATAGCGAAGCAAACACCACCAATGGTGCTGCCAACTGTGGTGGTAATACCCAAATCCAAAAAGACATCGCAATTAAAGCAAAGGCAAAACCGGTTAGACCTTGAACAAATCCGGCAATCATGGCACCGAGAATAAAAATAAACCAAGTCATTTTAAACAAAATTGGATAGAGTTAGAGCATAGCATTGAGATGAGTAATCTTGGTTGAATCAGCCAATTTTAAAAGAAATCATGGGTTTCCATCATGACTTATTTTGATAAGCATATCTGTATCGTTAACATGTATACCATTAAAAACGATCAGATCATGAATAAAAATTTATGTAATAAAAAGCCCCTGATGACAGAGGCTGGTAATTAATTAAATAGGAGATGAGCTGTATTAGTCATTGCTTGGTTTTAACGATTGCGTTAAACCATTAATATCTCCGCCTTTAATGCCTAACTCATTCATTAAGCTATCAATCAGTGGGGCTTGAGAACGATAGCGCAGCGCACTATTGACCACTTGATCAGACAAAGCAATTTGATTTTGTTCAACAGATTCACCTGTTGCATTTGAACCTGCCATACCGCCTAAACCATTGACCTGAAGAATCTTGATATCATCAATATTCTCCATTGGTTTAACACTTTCACGAATGATTTCAGGTAAGTATTTCAATAAGGCTAAACGGATTTGCATCTCAACTTGTTCTGTTGATAGCACGTTGTTGGCTTCATTGACTGCACGCGTACCTTCAGCGTCGACTTGATATTGCTTTTCTTGTGCCGCAGCAAGCAACATTTTTGCATCTGCTTCACCTTTGGCTTTTAAACGTATTTTTTCAGCATCCGCTTGTGCTGCAATACGGACTGCTTCAGCATCATCTGCAGCTGCCTGTTTAGCGGCCTCTGCTGCTACAGTAATCGCAATCGCATCTGTTTCAGCAACTTGCTTTGCAGCCACCAATTCAACGGCTTTTAAACGCTCTGCACGCTGAGTTTCACGAACAGTTGTCACTTCTTCTTCCGCTTTTACAGCTTGTGCACGTGCTTGGTCAGCCAATGCTTTAGCTTCAGATTCAGCACGTGATTTTTCAGCAATCGCAATTGCACGATCTTGTTCGGCCAATTCAATGGTTTTCTTCTGTTCAACTTGGGCTTTTTGGATCAGCTGTGCTTTTTGAATATTTTCATTTTCAACATCACGTGCAGACGCAATACGCTTTAATTCGACTTCACGTTCAGCGGCAATCTGAGCTTCTTCTGCTTCGCGTTTTTTTGCGGCTTCTTGTGTTGCAATTTCTGCCGATTGCTCAGCTTTACGAATGGCGATTTCACGTTCTTGCTGAAGTTTTGCATATTCCTCTTCACGTAGAATTTGCAAGCGTGCTTGTTCTGTTTCTAAGTTTTTTGCTTTAATGGCTAAGTCATTGTCTTGTTCAATGTCATTGCGTTTTTTACGGCGGTCTTCAATTGTTTCAGTTAGTTTAGTTAAACCTTCTGCATCGAAAGCATTTTGAGGATTAAAATATTCAAAACTGGTTTGGTCTAAACCGGTCAGTGAAACCGTTTCTAATTCTAAGCCATTTTTAAACAGATCTTCAGAAACAACTTGCTGAACTTTTTGAACAAAATCAACCCGTTTTTCATGTAATTCCTCCATTGCCATTTCAGCGGCAACAGCACGCAGTGAGTCTACAAATTTACCTTCCACCAAATCTTTGAGTTCTTGTGGTGACATCGTTTTTTTACCCAAGGTTTGGGCAGCTGTCGCAATAGATTCAGCGGTTGGTTTAACACGTACATAAAATTCAGCCATCACATCCACACGCATACGATCACGAGTAATCAACGCTTGATCTGTGGCACGTTTGACTTCAAGACGAAGGGTGTTCATATTGACGGGAATCACTTCATGTAAAACTGGCAATACAATTGCGCCACCATTTAAAATGACTTTTTCACCGCCAAAACCAGTACGGACAAAAGAAACTTCTTTACTTGAGCGTTTATATAGGCGGGCGATAATAACCCCGATGACAATCAGTGCCACCAATATAATGCCTGCTAAAACAAGGATTTGATATAAATTTGAATTCAACATTTTATTATACCTAGGTTTGTTATTGAAAAATTAAAGTGGAGTTGCTTGAAAGCCTAGTTTTGTTCTTTGTGTCAAAATCACACTTTGACCTTGTTGGAAGATTTCATTTAATTCTGGTTCAACCAAAATATAATGTGTCTGTCCAAATTGATCGATAACTTTGGCTTGTGCAGGATAGTTTTGTTTTGCTTCGCCTAAAATAATCTGAGCTGTACGACCAATCAATTCGTCACTGTGAATTGCAGTGGTTTCATCTTTTGGTAAAATTTTTGCAATGAGTGCTGCACACACTCGCACAATCGGCATAGATAAAAAAAGACTGGCTGGCGCAATAATCCAAATTGAAAAATAATTTCCAGTGAAATTGAAAAAAATACTTTGCGCAATAAAACCAAATAACGCATAAACAGTTAGAAAAATGATCAACCAAACCAAGACGGGGACACGGCCAAGATAGAGCCAATCTAACAGCTGAACCAAAAGATTGTGATCTGTATGAATGTCTACATCTGCATGATGAGTTTCTAAGAGTTGATCTGGAATAAACTGGTCTAAGAAACCTTGTGAGGTTGAACCAATAATAAGGAGTAAACACTCCACAATACCCAATAAAAACATCAGGCAAAGACTCACGCTAAACAGTAAGTTGGATGAGTGTGTAAATAATTCCCACATATTGTTCTACTCTAAATTATTGTCGCGCGTTTTTATAAATAAAATTTTTAATTTGAACTGAATAATTAAATGATCATCAGTTAATTCAATTAATAAATTAAGTTTATCGGTTTTGTCGTATTGTTGCAACAAAATATTTTATGATATTAATTAAAATCAATATCTTATAATTTAATATATTGTTTCATATTATGAGAATTGGTTGAAAAGTAATGCTTGCATTTTAGCCAACTATTCCTTATAACTGATTGAGTTTACAGAGGGTACTGAAGACAAAAAAATACGCAATGATTGGGGTGATCACTGCGTAGAACAACGAATCTGCTTTCACAGTTCGGTTAAGGAGAAATGTTATGAACATTGGGGATTGTTCATAACTTAAGTTTGATAGTAGAGGTTCCCCTCTGTAAATTCATTGGTATTCACGTAAACAAGTGTTAAATCTCGTAAAGATGATTAAAATGTGATCGACATCAACTAAAAATAATACCTTAATAAATGTTTTTAAACATATTATTGACTGGAAATATGCTCTGTTGCGCTTTTTTTTAATCAGTTATTTATGTGATTTTTAAATGTAAACAGACAGTTTCTATGCGCTATTAGGTTGATTTTTCCATATTTCAAATCTTAAATTGCATATTTCAAAAGAGATGATCAATTCGTCGTGGAGGACTGATTTATCTATTTGGTATCATCTTTAAAGAGGTACCATTTAAAAAATTATATTCGCAAATTGTAATTTAAAGACAATTCTATATTTTTTAATGAATTCTTCTTATTGCCGTAGCCATTAAAATAAACGCAAAACAATAACGTTTTTTGGGAATTTTGATTCAAAAATTATATTTCAGATCCTCATCTCAATTTTAGTGTTCGTTTTGCTTGCAATCATCCTGTATTTTTTCATAATAGCCTTAACTCTCATTATTAGCTTTTTACCATGTCACCATTAGAAATATTTGCGGTTATTATCAGTATTATTGGTGTCACATTGACGATTAAGCGAAATATGTGGTGTTGGGTATTTAATTTCTTTGCCTTTGTTTTATATGCCTATTTATTCTTTGAATTTAAATTATATGGTGAGACAATCTTACAATTGTTCTTTATGGTGGTGAATTTTTATGGCTTTTATCACTGGCTAAAAGGCAAGCAGCAAGATCATGAGATTCGAATAGAGCCGATTGCCGTACAAACCGTAATTCTACAAATGATCATCGCTGCTGTTGGAGGGGGAGTATTTGGGTTATCGTTGCACTATTTTACTGATGCAGCTTTGCCTATGTTAGATTCCCAATTGGCTGCATTTAGTTTACTGGCAACCTATTGGACCAGCCGTAAACATATTGCGACTTGGGTGCTTTGGGTCTTTGTTGATATTGTCTATGTCGGCATGTTTATGTATAAAGAATTATTCCTAACAGCTGCTTTGTATGCAGCGTTTGTCGGACTGGCTGCATTTGGATGGTGGCAATGGGAACAGGTCAAAAAGAAACAAACGAGTAGCATGTATAATGGAATTTAACATCATTTAAGGGGCTGCCATGATTATTGATTTTGTTCAATTACAAAAACAAAATTTTGAACAACTTGTTGAAAAAATCATGGCTCAACCTGAGCATTATCTTGACTTTGATTCAGTCTCTGATTTTTACAAAGCCCAATGGTTAGATCAATTTCCACAGGGTACAATTTGGAATACTTCTGGTTTGGATGATGGCGCAGAAGAATTTTGTATTCAGATCAAATTTAGAGAGCTGATTTTTAATATAGAAATTCAATCAACTTCTATCGTTTTAAAATTTAACAGTAAAAATATTAGAGTTTATAAAAAAATATAAAGCCAAGTATGTTTGTTAAGTGTTTGAAAAAAATATTTTTATTTGATTTTTACTTCAATTGTATTTTAGTAATTTTGGAGAGATGATGATAAAGTGATGTATGTACTGAATTTAAATAAAAGTAGTGATGGCTTGTTGTTTTAAAACAGTATGATGATTAATACTCAGGTACCAGATCAAGACTAGCCTAATTGGATATTTCAATTTTTGACACGGCTGAAATTAACTTTTAGAAAGTTAAAATATAAAATAAAAATAAATTAGAGTAAATTAACAATAAAAATGATAAAGGCGGAAAATCTTATTTTAAAAAGTGCTTGTATCCAACTCAACGTATATGTCCAAATAGGCTAAAGGTTGACAAATAAAGCTATTAAAAAATAGTTGAATTCGGTCAAAGTGGGTAAGTGAAAATAACTTTACTCATTGAAATTTTAGGAAAACTTAAAATCTAAATTGATAAAATAAACGTAATAAAATGATAGTTCTTTAGGAAATATTTGCAAGGAATATGAAGGTTAATATCCTAACCTTAAGGTTTATTTAGAATAAAAATCTATGTTTTGAAATACATTTACATAAAATAGCTAGAATTTTATATTTAAGTGATAGATACAGATAAATAAAACAACGGATAGAAATTTACAAATTTATGGATTAGTTATTATATGAAACAAAAAAATAGAGTGGCAATACAGTGCTCAACGGAACACTTCATGCATGATGTCATGATTATGAATTGGAGTAATCTTAAGAAGTGTACTCTTGTGCTCCTCTTGGGAGGTGTTGCTGTTTTATCATGGATTGTCTGGTGGTTTTTTAGCAACGCTCAAGTTGAGCTACAAGCTTGGATTAATCAGGATTTTTATCCAACCTACATCAGATTATTGTCTTTTTCAGCATTGGGTTTTTTTACGCTTATTTTTATTATTCGTGCTTTAAATAAAATTTCTATTTTTGAAATAATAATACCGTATATAACAATCGCATATTTTGGTCTTATCTTTGTTTTTGGTGCACATTGCATCGGAGTTTTTAGTCCAGCATCAAGTGCAGGTTATGTCAGCTTAGTCACGGTGGCACTGGTATTATTTGAACGAAAAGTGGTGTATCTCATCATCATTCCAATCACTGGTTTTATGTTGATCAGCCTTGGATTAAGCCTAATGAATAAAATGACTTATGCACCAATTTTTAGTGAACACTTACAATCGATGTCGCTATATAAAAATACATTTTGGGTGTTTTGCATGTTGTATTTTTATATTCCGATTTTTTTTGCAAGTCTAGTTTTATTCGAGGTTCTCTTAATTCAATGGCGCAAAAGAGAGCAAATGATTCAGCGAATTAGCGTTCTAGATCCACTTACAGGTATTTATAACAGAAGGAGGATTGGTGAGAATATTGATTTATTAAAACAGCAGCAAAGCTCTTTTGCGATTGTGTTATTAGATTTAGATTATTTTAAGAGTGTTAATGATCAGTATGGACACGATATTGGGGATGCAGTTTTAAAACAGGTTGCAAAAATTTTGACTGAAAATATTCGTGAACAGGATGTTGTTGGACGATTTGGGGGAGAAGAGTTTATTATTCTCTTGAGCAATGGTGCATTAGAAAATGCGCTGAGACTGGCTGAGAGATGCCGTCAAGCAATTGAAAAAGAAGAAATACGATTAGATCATCAACAGACGCTCAAAGTGACAGCTAGTTTTGGTGTCGCAGTATCAACGAATCCTTTTTTAACAACAAAAGAGGAGTTGATTCGTCAGGCTGATCAGGCCTATATTTGGCAAAAAATAAGGGGCGCAATCAGGTTTGTCATTTCTTTGAAGTAGAACTTCCGCATTCATTTGAATATAAACAACGCCGTTAAACTGTTTCAAATTTTTTACGATAAACTAGACTTGTGATAAGGGTGATTAGACAAAGCACAACAATATAGTACACAGCACCAATATCACGATATAAACTTATCCATTGGACTAATGGCAGGGTCAGGCCACCTGCAATCGCGTATGCAACATTGTATGAAAATGATATTCCTGAAAAGCGAATTGAGGCGGGAAACATCTTGACCAAGCTATAGGAAACCACACCGACTGTGCCAGAAAATAGCCCAAGTAACATGTACAATCCGAAGATCGTTGAATGAGCGCTATGACCTAAGCTGTAATAAAAAATACTTGCGGTGATTGCCACACTGAGCGATCCCAAACAAATAACGCGCCCTGAACCAAAACGGTCAGCGAGCAAACCTGCCAATATACAACCCAGCATTTGCATGAGAATCGCCATGCTTTGCATCTGAAATGCGTCTGCACGTTGAAAGTTAAATGTGGTGGTCAGTAAATTTGGAGTAGATAGGATAATCACTACAACACAACCAGTTAAGAACCAAGTGAACAACATCCCAATTAAAACAGCAGATTTATGTGATGCCAAAACTTGCTTGATGGGTAGATCTTTTGAGAGTTCTTTACGCGCCTCCATCGCTTTAAATACAGGAGTTTCTTTAAGATAACTTCTTAGATATAAGGCAATTAATCCAAAAACTCCGCCGACTATAAACGGGAGACGCCAAGCCCAAGCATGGATTTCTGCTTCACTAAACTTAAGTGAAATAAACAGCGACATCACAGCGCCTAATAAGATCCCCAGTGACAAACCCGCGGTAAGCAAACCATTGGCAAAACCAATTTTCTTTGTCGGTACATGCTCTGAAACAAATGTCCATGCCGCAGGAATTTCTCCACCAATTGCAATGCCTTGAACCACGCGCATTAACAACAATAACAGCGGGGCAGCTAAACCAATGTCTGCATATGTTGGCATTATACCGATGAACAAAGTAGGGAGTGCCATCAGTAAAATGGATAAGCTAAACAGTCTCTTACGTCCTACGAGGTCACCAAAATGCGCCATGATCACGCCACCTAACGGACGGAAGAAATATCCTGCCGCAAAAATTCCATAAGTATTCAGCATTGCCCAAAATGGACTTAAAGAGCTGGGGAAAAATAGTTCAGCAATGATTTTTGCGTAAAATACATAAATAACGAAATCATAAAATTCGAGCGCACCGCCCAAAGAAGACAACGCAAGCGTTCTTTTCGCTTCCTTATTGAGGCCCAATTTTTCGTCCATGATGATGCAATGCCTTAAAATAGAGATTGAATGTAATCATTTTAATTGACTATTTTTTACTTAAAAAATCAATATTTATTTTTATACATCCTACTTATTTTTATATGTGATCGAGGTTATTTAAAAATCATTTTTCTTTAAAAGGATTGTACTAAGCTAAATTTCAATCGGGTTGAATATTGATCATTTACATGCGAATTAACCACGGAATAAGACTCAGAATAATACCGCATACAGACATAATCATTGTATTTTCAATAAAATAAGGAAAAATCATCAAAGTCATGCCACAGATAAAAGGTATATTCATTCTCTGTCTTTTTCCATAAATAAAATAGCCTAAGCCAATTGAGCTAAAGATCAAGCCTAAAAATAGGGATGCTGTATTCATTATTTTCAACGATAGACTGGACGTTTGTTATTTACACGATCATGATTAAAAACGGCTTAAAAGACAAGCTGTCATTTGGTTTGGATAAATAGAAACTCATTTGTACATAATCACATACTTTTGCACAATAATTGAATTGGAAATCGCATTTCAAATGCTAAACTCATATTTATTCGATTTACATTTGATCAAGGTACAAGATAATGAGTGCCATGCTACCTGTCGCCCAACGTGGCGAAGACGTTTTAAAATTAATCGCAGTGCCTGTGGCTGAAGCTGAGTTTTCAAGTACTTGGTTAAACGAATTATCCAAGGCCTTACAGGCCACCATGTTAGAGCGTAATGGTGTTGGGATCGCAGCACCACAAGTGTATGTTTCTAAACGGGTGATTATTGTTGCTTCAAGAGCGAATCCACGTTATCCAGATGCTCCTGAAATGGATGCAATTACAATGATTAATCCTGAAATCTTAGAAAAATCTGAACAGACTATCTTGGGTGAGGAAGGATGTTTAAGTGTGCCCAATGAAAGAGGGCAAGTGGCTCGTGCTGAAGCAGTTACTGTACAATTTTTTACCCTCACTGGCGAAAAGATTATTCAGCAATTTCATGGTTTTCCTGCACGTATTGTGCAACATGAAATCGACCATTTAAATGGGGTACTGTTTGTTGAAAGACTTTAAACTGAGCAAGCTTGGCTAAAATTTCATCTTGAATTTTATCTTTCACTTTAGCCAAGCTTTTCTAAGCAGAATTGTTAATTGGACTTTGCACGCTGCAACGCACCATTCCATAAGCTTAAGTGATATTGTCTTTGGTCTGCGCTCATCTTCGGCTCAAAAGCACGATCTAATTGCCAAGATTCGGAAATTTCACTGAGATTATTAAAAACACCTGCCTTTAATCCTGCTAATGCCGCAGCGCCCCAAGCGGTAGATTCTAAAAGTTTAGGGCGTAGCACAGGTACATTTAAAATATCTGCCTGAAATTGCATTAGCATATCATTTTGACTTGCACCACCATCCACACGTAATTGTTTTAAGGGGTGGGCGATATCTGATTGCATTGCAGTTAAAACGTCTGAAACTTGAAAAGCAATTGATTCTAAGGCAGCTCTGGCAATATGTGATTTATTGGTTCCACGTGACATTCCACAGAGTAAAGCGCGTGCTTCACTATCCCAATGTGGTGCTCCTAGACCTGTAAATGCAGGAACCAGAACGACACCATCTGTAGTGTCGACTTGGCAAGCTAACTTTTCAACTTCAGCACTATTTTTGATAATTCCTAAACCATCTCTTAACCATTGCACAATCGCCCCAGCCATAAATACACTGCCTTCTAAGGCATAATGCGATTGGTCCTGGCATTTCCATGCTAAGGTGGTGAGTAATTTATTTTTGCTATATTGAATATCAGTTCCTGTATTGAACAGCATAAAGCAGCCTGTCCCATAAGTATTTTTGGCTGTTCCAGCTTCAAAGCATGATTGCCCAAAGAGTGCAGACTGTTGATCCCCTAATACACCACAAATTGGAATTTCCGCACCAAGAAGCCCTGTGGCTGTATTGGCAATATAACAATCGGATTGAATGATTTTAGGTAGAACACTCACCGGGATATTAAAAAATTCAATTAATTCAGCATCCCATTGCTGTGTTTTTAAATTCATCAGCATGGTGCGTGAAGCATTACTTGCTTCGATGACATGCTCTGAACCTTGGGTTAAATTCCAAATTAACCAGCTGTCGACTGTCCCGAATGCCACATGATTTTGTTCAGCAAGCGCTCTTAAGCCTTGTATATTTTCCAATAACCAAACCAGTTTTCCAGCACTAAAATAAGGATCTATTCTTAATCCGGTTTTTTTGTGTATTTTTTCAGATAAATTGTTTTGAACTAACTGATTGCACCAGTCTGTAGCGCGTCGGTCTTGCCATACAATGGCAGGAGCAAGTGGTTTTCCTGTTCTCTTATCCCAAACCACCGTAGTTTCACGTTGGTTGGTTAAACCAAGTGCTTTAATGTCTTTGGCCAATAGTCTTGCCGATGCGATTGCTTGCTGTACGACGGTGATTTGTGTTGTCCAAATCTCCATCGCATCTTGTTCAACCCATCCAGAATGCGGGGTTTTAATTTGGGTTTCGCGTTGAGCAGAGGCATATACCTTTCCACGCTCATCGAAGATAATTGCTCTGCTAGAGGTCGTTCCTTGATCAAGTGAGAGTAAATAGCTCATCTTTTTTATATTTGTCCCTTGAAAAATAGTGATAGTAGCGCAATTATAGAACTAGGCGCATCATTTGATATAAATGTAGTGAATTATCTGCTTAATTTGCAACAATTATGTTATGATAGCTGTGTTATCTGGGGATGTTATTGGCTTCGACGCCGATGATGAAGCTCATAGATGCATGCCGAGAGCGCATTTTCTCTCGTAAATCAAATTTGCATATTTTAGTCGCAAACGACGAATCTTACGCTCTAGCTGCCTAAGGGCAGCTTGTCCGCTTCACTGAATACTTGTGGTCAGTGGACCCGACTGTAGCGCACGCACACAAGTCCGTATAAAGTCAAGCCTCGGGGCTTTATACTAAACTTAGAGGATCGCGTTTTGTACCCTGTTCGTCGGGTCACTTAATGTTAAAATAATTGACGATATCTAAGCATGTAGTATTCTCGAGTGTAGTGTTGGCGGACGCGGGTTCAACTCCCGCCATCTCCACCAAAATATCAAAATCATATAGTGTTACATAACTTTATATGAGTACGAAAGCCTTAAACCACAACGGTTTAGGGCTTTTTTATTGCTTCAAACAAATATACTTAACTTCATATAATACGAGGTATATTGTATCCCTACTTGTAGCCCATTATGATAATTGAAACTGGGGATACAGGATAGACAATGAAAAGATCGGAAGTTAAGAAAGGAAAACGCCTATCAGATACGGTTTTAGATAACTTAGAGCCTGATCATGTGGATTACCGCATTTTAGATGGCGATAATCTTTATTTTCGTGTCAAAACAAATGGCACTAAATCTTGGCAATTAAGATATAAGACACTGGATAACAAATGGGCTTGGCGTGGACTTGGCTCATATCCTAGTGTATCTGGTGTAAAAGCTAGAAAACTAGCTTTTGAATTATTGAATGCTTCATACAACGGCACACCTATACAAACTCAAAAAGAAAAACGTATTGCTGAGATCGAAAAGGTAAATTCTACATTTGAACAAATTGCACAAGAATGGCTAGACACTAAAAAGCAAAGATGGACTGAGGGTACATGGACTAGAAATGTCGGGGCATTAGAAAAACATATCTATCCTACCTTTGGAAAATCTGACTTTAAAAGTATCATGCCTAAAGATTGGTTTGAGCATCTTCTAGGAATACAAAGAGAGCTGGGAATTAATGAGCAAGTCAAGCGGATGGCTTCATTATGTCGAGAGATATATGACCTTGCAAAAGTGAAAGGGAAAATACAATACAATCCTTTAGATGGGGTTAATAAGTTTTTAGACCCAGCAGAATCTAAAAATATGAAGCATGTATCCCTAGAGGAATTACCCAGACTTTTACAGGTTATTAATAATTATCCAACTCCAGATGTAAGAATAGGACTGCAATTGTTAGTAATGCTTTTTCCCCGACCATCCGAATTGAGGGAAGCGAAATGGGACGAGTTTAATTTAAAAAAGGCTATGTGGATAAGACCAGCAGAAAGAATGAAAACTCGTATTGAGCATGCAATCCCATTACCTAAACAAGCGATTGAGCTTTTAAAGGAATTAAAAAAATATAGTGGTGATTCTGAGTTTTTATTCCCTGGTCGAACAAATTTAGATAAGCCTAGATCAGATACTATCTTTATTATGGCTCTACGCCGTTTGGGATATGGTGAAAAACAAAGTCCACATGGCTTTAGACATATTGCAAGTTCTGCATGGAATAGAAAATATCCTACTATGGGGCAAGTTGTAGAATCAGCATTAGCACACTTAAAAAAAGGTGTGAAAGGTATTTATGATAAAGAAGCTCACTTTGAGGACCGAATAGAGATGCAGCAATGGTGGGCTGATGAATTAGATTTGATGATGAGTAAAACTCACTTAAATATTAATTATTAATTTAAGGAATTATTGTGAAAAAATATTTTACATTGGAAGAGTCGCTTAGCTTTTTAAATAAAGATATAAGCGAATATGAAAAATTAACTCTTAGAGACTTGCTTTTTTTGTGTGCAAAAAAATACATTCAACCATGTTTTTTTTATAGGGGTGAGGCTCTTTGGCGAGAGACTAATGAATATGGAAACAAAGATAAAATATATGAAGTAAATGAGTTATGTATTTATGCTTCATTTGGTGGGATTGGACAAAGATTATTAGAATCTTTCGATATGAATAAAAATTATTTTTTTACTAGATGGGTTTATGAAGTAGAGTTCTTGGTATCAGAAATTCCTGAACATATCACTCAAATTCGATTATATAATCGAGAAGAAGATGAAAAGGAATTAGAGACTGAGCTATTAAACTTAATTAAAGATAAAGATACTAGTTATTATGGGCTTAATCCAGATTTATCAGATCCTGAAACATATCGTGAGTTTCTTGAGCTAGCGTATATTTCATGCCCTGCTGTCAAAGTTGATTTTAAAAATGTTTACTTTGAAAAGAAAGAATTAATTAAAATTTTAGAAAATAAAAATATATTTGAGACATATTCAAATGAGCCAATTCAAGATAAGGAAAATCAGGATAAAGAATTAGGAACTAAGGAAAGCAATAATGTTTCATTAATAATTGGGGCTATGGCAGAGTTATTAAAATTTGATCTAACAAAACCTTTTGGAGATTCTAACAAAGAAATTAAAGAGACTATTGAGCGAATGGGAGGAAAACTAGGCAAGGACACTATTGGACGGTGGTTAGGAAAAGCAAGAGATAATTATAAGTAATTCTAGTTAGAACTAAAGAAATTCTAGTTAGAACAAAATAGAAATGAATAAAAACATAATTCCATACATCAACTGTATGGAGTTATGTAAATGCTTAAAAAGTTTAATGAAGTTTGTGATCTATTGAGTGTTACTCGTGACGGTTTACGAAAAATAATGCTCAAGGACAAAGATTTTCCAAAGCCAATCAAATTAGGAGATACAAAACAAGCCCCAGTCTATTTCGATATAAAAGAGATCGAACAGTGGGTAGAAATTAAAAAAGCTGCACGTAATGAGGTGACAGCATGAAAAATATTAGTTATAGTAATTCTGCTTTGAGCAAAATCTCAAAGTTAGCTTTGACAGGCTATAACAGTGAAGGCGCATACAGTCCGCTTCGGGCTTTTTTTATGCGTAATATCTCTATGCGTTCGCATGTTATGGTGAAGCTGGAGAGGGACATCTTCGGATGTGCTGGTTACCTTCATTGCCAGTCTGTCAACCCTTTTCAGCTTTGCCACCATTATTTGACAGTAATCGGCAAGGCTCTATTCATAATGAAGGAGCGCATTAATCATGCCTAATCAATATTATAACTTAGCAATTGAAGATGGGTCTTCACCTTTTGGCTATAGAGTTATTTTGAATAATCTCCATTTCAGCACAAAAGACCAAGCAAAACGACAAATAGAATTATTAGAAGAACACGCACCTGAAAACGTAAATTTTTTGATTGTACGAGTAGTGGCTGATACTTGGGGGATAAATGAATATTAAACCCTCTTGGGATTCTACTGGAGATATGTTTGAGGAAATAGACCCAAAACAAAAGCCTATTTTCTCACATACTCATGGCTACACTAAAAATGTAGTACACAGTTATTCAATTCAAGATTTTGATTTAAATGTATTGGTTCAGAATGAAGATAAGGGAAATTTTAGAACTGTAGCTGATGAAACGACCTTTAATAAAAGAGATATTTCAGGCTATAAGGCAATCCCTTTATTCGATTTGGAAAGTAGTCAATTAACTGGTTATCAATTGCTGAATACAAATAAGAAATCCCAGCCGATTAAGGTCGGAGCTGGGATTCCAGTTTGTAACTTCAGCAAATGTAATTCATCAAGTTTCATTGCTACAGATAATTTAAGCTTATTTTTTAGATTATCGCAACTGAATTATATTGCTGTATTTCATAGTCAGATCCATACAGCTTTTGAATTGGTGAATAACTATTTTGATGATCAGAAACCAAGAATTATTGCGACCAATAAATCACTAGATTACAACAGTGATTTAAAAGTTCATTTTGATTCTGATGTTTCTAATTTAACTGATCAACAAATTGAATCTGCTTTGTCAGGTAAAGCTATAGAAATTCAACCTAGTGAAGTGAAACACAATACAGCAATTCAAATTGTGAATATGAGTGATATTCAAGCCCAGCCAATTACATGGCTTTGGGATGGATGGCTACCACTTGGAAAGATGACTATTTTGGCTGGTGCTGGTGGATGTGGAAAAACAAACTTATCACTTGCTTTGATTGCAACCATTACAACTGGAGGTGTATTTCCTGATGGCTCACCATGTAGCAATGTTGGTAAAGTTTTAATTTATTCAACAGAGGATGACCCAGCAGATACTTTAAAACCTAGATTGATTGCCAATGGTGCAGATATTAGTAAGGTATCTATCATTTCTGGTCGAACCAATGAGAAAGGAGAATTAGAGCCTTTTGACCCAGCACAAGATTTCCCTAAAATTGAGGAATACATCAAATTAAATCCTGATGTAAAACTTTTAATGATAGACCCGATTATTTCGGCAGTCAGTGGGGATATGAACAAGGCAAACGATGTAAGACGATCTTTACAGCCTTTAGTAGATTTAGCCAATGAATATAAATTTTCAGTGCTGGGGATTACCCATTTCGCTAAAGGTACATCGGGAAGTAGTCCAGCAGATCGGATTATAGGTTCACAAGCATTTACCGCCCTTGCTCGTATGGCTTGGAGCGCTGCTAAACGAGAAGATGAGGGAGATTGTATTTTAGTTCGTGCCAAAAGTAATAATTCAATTTTAGAGGGAGGCATACGTTATCAAATCGAATCTGAAACTGTTTTAGATCATATTGAAACAACTAAAACAGTATGGCTTGGAACAATTGAGGGTACAGCCAAAGAATTATTGAATGAGGCTGAATCGACAGAAAACAATAGTTCAACTGTGGATTTGGCTAAAGAGTTCTTAATTGATCTTTTAAGTTCAGTTGAAAAAATGCCAGCGTCAGAAGTACAGGAGGAAGCAAAAAATGCTGGTTATAGTGTGGCATCAATTAGACGTGCAAAAGACAATTTAAACATAAAACCTTTTAAAGATGGTTCGGCTTGGTACTGGAAATTACCATCAATCTTTAAAGATGTTCCACAGGTACTACCCGAACATAAACAACGCTACTAACCAATGAGCACCTTGAGCATCTTGAGCACCTTAGATATAAGTTGTTGAATTATATTAAGAATGAAGATGCTCAAAGGAAAAATACTTGAGCACCTTCATGAGCATCTTCATTTCTAATGAAAATCATATAGTTACAGGGAAGATGCTCAACATGCTCAAGATGCTCAAGGTATATAGAGGAGAAAATATAGAAAAATAGCTTTAGTAAATTAAAGATAATTTCGTGGAACATTTTTGAAATTTGAATATAAAAAACCCCCAGTGATTCATTGAAGAATTTGGGGGCTAAAAAGACCAATCGGAACAGAGCAACCTAGTTGATGTATGGATTAGTTTTTATGCTCTTGTTTCGTAAAACAAGCATGAGATAGATGTTAAACAAATCTATGTTATTTGGCAAATTTTATATAGATTTATATGAATTTAAGACTATGATTTTTGTATTCATATTATGATATTTAGGCTGTATCTTGATCAGGATACAGAGAAATGACCTTAACTGAATTAATTGAAAAACGTTCTAACACTGTAAATCAAATGAAAACCATTGCTGATAAGGCAACGGCAGAAAACCGAGATTTAACAGCAGAAGAATCTACCCAGTTCGACACTTTAAAAAATGAAGAACGAAGCATCCAGAAACAAATTGACCGTACTGAATATTTACGCAGTCTTGAACGATCAGCACCAGCCGACCATATCGGTGATGGGCAAAATAAAGACTTTGAACAATTAAAGCGTTCAGTATCAGTATCCAATATCATCCGTTCACAAATGAATGGACAAGGTTTATCTGGTGCAGAATTAGAATATAACCAAGAAGCAGAAAAACGCAGCGGACGAAAAGCACAAGGTGCATTCATTCCATTTGATGCACTGGAAACACGAGCAAATACCACCACAACTGCAAAACCAATAATCGGCACTGATTACCGACCACAAGATTTTATTGGGGCATTACGAGCTTCAAATATTGTCCGATCTATGGGCGTTCGTACATTGACTGGATTATCTGGTGATGTGGTTATCCCTAAATTTGGTACAGGTTTATCGCTTGGCTGGATTTCTGAGGGTGAAGCAGTCCCAGAAGATGAAATGTCTTTTGATGCTATTACCTTAAAGCCAAAACATACAGGCGGTAAGACCGAAATGTCACGCCAGTTAATTCAACAATCAAGTCCAGATATTGAAAGCCTTGTTCGTGAGGACTTGAGCTATTTAGTCGGTCAGAATATTGATAAAGCAATTTTGGCTGGTACAGGCGTTAAAGACCCACTAGGGATTTTAAATACTGTAGGCGTTTTGACTGGAACAATCCCAGCAACATGGCAAGAAGTTTTAGCTTTGATTCAAAAAATTGAAGATGAAAATATCACTAATCTAAAATGGTTAGGGACAAGCACCACTAAAACCACATTGGCAGGGATTGAAAAGTCTACAGGTACAGGACAGTTCCTATATTCAGGCGGTCAAGTTGGTGAATTACCTTTCAATGTTTCAGCCAATATGCCAGCAGATAAATTGATTCTAGGGGACTTTAGTCAAGTATTACTTGGTGTATGGTCAGAGATCGACATTCTAGTCAATCCTTATGCAGAACCAGCCTATAGCCGTGGTGGTATCCAAGTTCGAGCAATGGCGACTTGTGATGTAGCAGTCCGACACCCTAAAGCATTCTTGGTAGCAGGTGCATAAATGGAAAAGCGTTCTTTTAGTATTGAATCTAAGGGGCGCACCTTATCAGGGTATGCAGCCGTATTCGACAGCCCAACCATGATAGGGAATATCCAAGAAGTAATTAGAAAGGGGGCGTTTACACGTTCCCTTTCCTCTTTGGATGCCCCAAAAATTAAAGCGATTTATGAGCATGACACCAGCCAATTGTTAGGGCGTTTAGGTTCAAACACATTGCGACTTTCAGAAGATGAAAAAGGCTTGAGATTTGAACTTGATTTACCTAATACCACACTGGGGAATGATGTAGCTGAATTGGTCAAACGTGGTGATTTATCAGGTTGTAGTTTTGGTTTTATTGTTCGGTCAGAAAATTGGACAGATACCAGTCGGGAACTCTTGGATGTTGATCTATTTGAAATCACTCTAACCAGCGATCCAGCTTATGAAGCGACAAGTGTAGATTTACGATCAAAGCGTAAAACCACAAAACTAAGCCATGCTAAAAAATATCTGGAATGTTTACGATGAATAGACGACAAAGAAAGAAATTTGAGCAAAGAAATAATACTCCAGCATATGACACTTATTTCGCTAATGTACTAAACACACCTTTAGTCAATGCCAAAACAGCCGAGAGCATTAGCACTGTTTATGCTTGTATATCTGCAATATCTGAAACGATAGCCAGTCTACCTTTTGAAGTCTATAAACGGACTGATATTGGTAGAGAAAAAGCCAAGCAACATCCGTTATATAAATTAATCCATGACAAGCCAAACGGATGGCAAACATCACTTGAATTTAGAGAGATGCTACAGCGTCATGTTTTACTACGTGGCAATGGCTATGCTGAAATTGTGAGAGATAACCGGGGAATTAAAGCATTAATCCCACTACATCCAGACAGTGTGACTGTCCTACTCAATCATAATGGGAATTTGGTATATGACATTGTTTTACATGATGGTAGCACTAAACGACTACTACAAGATGAAGTCCTACATTTACGTTACCACCCAAGTGACAGCACACCATACTTAGGACGAAGCCCGATACAGGTAGCACAGGACACAATAGCCCTTTCATTATCTGAGCAACAGCACGGAACGAATACCTTTAATAACGGGACTTCAATGAATGGGGTAATTGAAACACTACCCACCACCACAAAAGATCAGGCACAAAACATTTCTGATAGCTGGAAGAAGAACTATTCAGGTGTGAAGAATCATGGGACTACACCAGTCCTACCAAGTGGGGCAAGTTTTAAACCAGTCAGTATGAGTTTGATTGATAGCCAATGGCTAGAGAGTAGACAGTTCAGTGTATTGGAAGTATGCAGACTATTTCGTATTCAGCCCACAATTGTAGGTGTACTGGATAATGCTAACTATTCCAACAGTGTGGAATTGGCTAGACAGTTTGTGACCCTAACATTGAAACGTCATTTACTGATGTGGGAACAGGCAATTAATAACACATGCCTTACATCACAGTTCTATTGTGAACATAACTTAGATGGCTTGTTACGTGGTGACAATGCCAACCGTGCAGCGTTCTACCAGTCAGCACTACAGAATAAATGGATGACCATTGATGAAGTGCGAGAGCTGGAGAATCTACCCATCGGAATAAATACAGAGCAAACAAATAATGAAGAAACACAGCCTTTACAAGCCTAAAGAACGAGTTATCCCACTCAATAGCCGACTATGGAAGAAGATTAGAGAAATGGTTATAGCCAGAGATCAAGGACTATGCCAGATATGCCTTAAACGTGGACTTACTGTAGCTGGGACAGATGTAGACCATGTGAACAATGATGGTAATGACAATGACCTAACTAACCTTATGTTGCTATGCCATGAATGCCACAGCTTAAAGACAGCACAAGACATGGGTAAGTCAGTCAATTGGGGATGTGATGCACAAGGCAGACCATTAGACCCTAACCATGAGTGGAATAAGCCAAACCCATTAGTTCGATGGTATGAGAAGCCAGAGCATTGGGACAACAAGTTTGCTCGAATCTGCCGAGGGGAAACGCTGAAAAATCACGAAAAACTTTCGGATGAAAGACCGCCCGTTCAATCACATTTTTATGACCGCAGTTGAGGGATTTTGAAATATGGGAAATCCAAGAAAACCAACAGAGTTAAAACGCCTTGCTGGGAATGTTGGAAAACGTCCATTGAATGATGATGAACCTGAATTTTTACCAGCAGAAACAATTGCACCAGATTGGTTGATTGGTGAGGGTTTAGTTCAGTGGAATAAGTTAGCACCACAAATGGCTTTAAATAATATGCTCAATGTGACCACTATAGAACCATTGGCGACTTATTGTGATTTATTGGGTGCATATATTGAAAGTCGTAGATCGGGAGAGTTGCCAGACATGCGAGTATTTAACGCATTGCGGTTAATGGCAAAAGAGTTTGGATTCACCCCATCGAGTAAAGGTGGAATAGTTGCACCAGAAAAAGGAAAGAAAAATGACAAGTCCCGATTCTTTAGCTAACTATTATTTTGATGAAAATGAAGCCGATAAAGTTATCGACTTCTTTTCTGAATGTCTTACTCACAGTACAGGTCAATGGCGTGGCAAACCATTTGAACTGCTTGAATGGCAAATAAAATATTTAAGAGAATTGTTCGGCTGGAGAAGATCGGATAATGGCAAAAGACGTTATAGGCAATCAGCTTTATTTATCAGTCGTAAGCAAGGGAAAACCGAACTTGCAGCAGCCATAGCCCTATATTGCCTACACTGTGAAAATGAACCAGCAGCACAATGTTTTAATGTCGCAGCCGACACAGATCAGGCAGCACTTTGTTTTAATGCTGCAAAGGCAATGACTGAAAATGAAATTGAATTAAGCACCAGATCAGAGATTTATAAGCGTTCTATTGTTGTCCCGAATACCGGGAGTGTTTATCGAGTTTTATCCAGTTCAGCAAGTACCAAGCATGGATTGAATGTCCATTATTGTGGCATTGATGAATTGCACTGTATTGATGATCGAGAGCTTGTAGACGTTTTCACCACTGGAACATTGGCACGAAATAACAGCCTTATTTTATATACCAGTACAGCAGGGTTCGACAAAAACTCTATTTGTTTTGAGATTTGGGACTATGCTTTAAAAGTTCAGGACGGAATTATAGATGACCCTACATTCCTACCTTGTATTTATTCAGCCCCAGACGATGCTGATTGGACAGACCCAGAAGTATGGAAAGCAGCTTGTCCAAGTATGGGACACACTGTAGACCAAAGTTTTTATGAACAAGAATGTTTGAAAGCCCAGCAAGTCCCAGCATATGAAAACACTTTTAGACGATTGTATTTAAATCAGTGGACAGAATCCGATTCTCGTTGGTTGAGTTCTTCAGTATGGGAAGACTGTAAAAATGAACATTACCCAGACTTTGCTGGATTGCCATGTTATATCGGTTTAGACCTTTCATCCGTTCAGGACATTACCGCCCTTGTTTTGGGTTTTCCGATTGATGGTAAATTTTATGTAGTTCCTTATTTCTTTGTCCCACAAGTTCAAATATGGGAAAGATCGAGAAAGGATAAAGTTCCATATCCGCAATGGGTAGAGAATGGATATTTAATTGCAACAGATTCTAAAGCAGTCGATCAGCAAGCTATTCGATTAAAAATTCATGAACTGGGTGAGAAGTACCAGATTAAAGAAATTGCCATAGATAGATGGAATGCCAGCCAATTGATGACAGACCTAGAAGCAGATGGATTTGAGGTTGTTGGCTTTGGTCAAGGATACGGCAGTATGTCAGCCCCATCAAAACAGCTTGAAACAATGTTAATTAATGGTGACTTTCAACATCCGAACAACCCAGTTTTAAATTGGATGTGTGCCAATACTGTTGTCGAAATTGATGCAGCAGGCAACACCAAACCAAGTAAAAAGAAATCAAGTGAAAAAATAGACGGCATTGTAGCCACAATCATGGCATTAGGGCGAGCAATGGCAAACATCGAGTTAGACGTAAATGACGAGGTAATATTTTAATGGCATTAGTTCAATTATCAGAAATGAAACAGCATCTTAGAATCTTGCATGATTTTGATGATACAACGATTCAAATTTATCTGGACAGTGCAGAACAGCACATTAAAAACTTTCTAGGTTCGGATTGGGACAAGGTGACAGATGCACCAGCCCCGATTAAATCAGCAATTCTTTTACTGGGTGCAGACCTTTATTTAAACCGATCTATGCAAGCAGATCAGGCATTAAACAACAATCGTGCATTTGATTTGTTATTGAATCCATATATCACCAAAGAGGTTTTTTAGATGAATCTTGGAACGATGAATAAACTTTGTATTATTGAAAAAAAGATTATCCCAGTAGATGAATACAACAATGAACTTGAACCTATTTGGCAGGAATTTACAAAATTGTATGGAAGTTTTCAGCCATTAAGTAGCAAGGATTTAATTGCAGCACAAGCAGCAGGGGTAAATACTAAAGCTCGATTAGTTACCCATTTTGTAGATGGCATTGATTCAACTATGAGAATTTCTATTCATGGCTTATCTTCAGTAGTTCAAACATTCTCAATTGATGGTGACCCCCAGTCAGATTTGAAATCAAATAGGGAGTATTTAACTTTTAACTTGGTGAGTGATTAGGTAGCCAGTTCAGTGGATATTTTGGAAGTTGAACTCACATTATGATATTCTCTTAAAGCTATATAAATACATATAAAATATAGATATTTGTATCCCTGTGTGTATCCCTGTTGGATTTATTGAATTTAATACTATTTAAATCAATTAATTATAATTATGTTCAATTGTCGCCATCCCACCAAATTTGTAAATCATGATCTATCACTTAGTTATACGATGTATCATTAAACTTAATAAAGCCTTGAAATTTAACAGTTTCAGGGCTTTTTTAATGCTTGAATTTCTATCATGGACATATACAAGCACAATTTGAAAATCACGCACTATCACTATATGATGTTACACAGGTGTGACACGCGTGTAACAAGTAAACTATGCTTTCAGACTCACAAGTAAAAGCTTTAAAACCAAAAGAAAAAAGATATTCACTTGCAGATGGTGAGGGCTTGTCAGTTGATGTATTTCCTACACGTAAAAAGAAATGGATCGTTTCATACCGGGTAAATGGGAAACAGACTAGAAAGAATTTAGGTGAATACCCAGAGCTAGGATGCAAAGATGCCCGCCAGTTAGCTCAAATGAATTAGATGCTTATGCAACTAGAAAAGCAAATCAAAGAAATATGCCTAAAAGTGTAGTATTTCAAGATGGTGAATTGAATATCACAGTACTTGTGAAAAGCTGGGCTGAAGTTATAGCTGATGCGCGTTCAAAATTACAATTTATTAATAGACATCTTGAGTACGAGGTTAATCAAGAAAGTTCTCAAAAATATTTAAAAGAAGTGCATGAAAAGTATATTCCTAAAGTTTAAAAATGATTTCAATTTAGGATTTTAATATATCTTTAAAGCAAAGCACCCTAAGCTGCTTTTTCAGCAACGCTATACTATTAAACAAACCTCCCTCGGGAGGTTTTTTATTGCGTCAAGTAAAGACGTATGTCCTGTAAGTTGTATTGTCTGTCGAGCGGATTAACGCAACTATATATCAAACAATCAAAAGAGATGAATAATTATGAGTATTACCAAAATAGATGCTGTAGATGTGTGGGATGGCGATCTTAATCAAAATCAAATTAATGATAATTTTAAATTATTGCCAAGAAATTTTGTAACACCTGAAATGTTTGGCGCAGTTGCAAACGATATAACATTCGATAATACAGTAGCTTTAAATGATGCATTTGCTACTGGTTGTGATGTCTATAGCACACCAGATAAAATATATAGCGTAACTAAAAACCTTAGAACGAAAGGGCAGCGATTAATTGGAGGATGGAAAATTCATTCTAAGAAAAATACATCACGAGAACATTTTTGGGAGAAAACAGTATCAACTGTTGATGATCCTAATGTAAATACTGATGTTATTAGAATGATATATGTGGCTAATGCATATGATCTTTCAGAGTTTTTATACATAAAATCATTAGGATTCAATACACTGCAACATTACTCAGGTATGTCAATTCAAGGTTGGGATAATGACGGTAATGTTCACAATATGCTTGATAATGCTAAGAGTGCTGGACTAAAAGTTATTGTTGGAACACAAAATGATCCATTAGCAATCTCAAATTTAAGCGCATTTGTTTCAAGTATTGATTCACACACAGCAGTTATTGGATATAGCGCAAATGATGAGCCAGTGTGGAATGGTAAAAGTATAGCAGAACAAGATGAACGTATATCAATTATTAAAGCGATTTCAAATAAACTGATAACTGCTGTTGAATTTACAATAGACCCTTTAACAAAGAGAATGTCTGATAATTATGACATCATATTTTTAGATATTTATAATGATAAAAATCAGAATATGTCAGAGGCTGATGCTATGCAAGCTGATCTTTATAAAATGAGAGCTAGTCTTGGTTTATATAGCAGACAATACAAATGCACAATTATTCCAGTAGTCATGGGCTTTAAGTATGTAGATGGTGCGCCACTATCTAGAATTATTAATACCTCTAAAATATTTGCAAAATCATGTGGTGGGAATTTTGGTACATTTGTTTGGGATGGTGATGCAGAAGGCTCAATTGAAACTTCGATTCGAAATTCTTCTTCTTTAGATAAAATGTGTAGAGATATATGTGCTTATAGAAATTTAAAACACAGCATTCCTACGACTTTATTATGGGGATATATAAATAACACCACACAAACAAATTGGGGATTAAAAGATGTATTTGAACATCAAATTCGTATAGACCCAAATTCAACTGATGATTTTAATGGGCTAAACTCTTATCCTACTCAAGTTTCAGGAAGTAACTCTACAAACTCAGATCATTATTCAACCAGCATGTCTGGAGGGACAGGAATGTTGGCTATATGGTTTAAAAAATGGTCTGGGGCATATTGTTCTGATATACCGATGAAAAAATACAATTATATGCACGTTCATTCTGGAACAATTGATTCAACCTTAAAAACTTATTTAAATGTTGTCGGTTCATCAACAGGTGGCTATGGTTTAGGCTTATCACTAGTCTCAATACCAGTAAACGGAACAGTGAATACGGTAACTTTTACCAATACTGCAGAAGCTGATTTATTTTGCATTAAGTATGATGCTACAACAGATATCCCTTATTACAGAACATATATAAGAGGACTTTATGTAACATCTGATTGGTAGAAATGAGTAAAGCTTAAAGCAATTAATAATTGAATTGAAAACCTCCCTAGGGAGGTTTTTTATTGCGCCATACACTGTCGCAAGTCCCTTAACTTCCATTGTTTCTGAACTATAAATAGATCAAAATACTCTAACGTAATTATTAAAAATATTTATAAAACATATAGATAAAACCTAATTGCGTAAAATTAATTATAAAAGGAAAATTTAATGAGCACTATAACAACAGTAGAAAGTATTGCTGAATTATTAGCTATTCAAAGCCCTGAAAATGGCCAAACAATTTTTGTAAAATCTTATAATTCAGGACAAGGTAGAGGTGGTGGTTGGTTTGCTTATGATTTAAGTCAATTGGCTGTGAATGATGGTGGTTTAATGATAAATGGATGGATTCGTCAAGATTATTCAGTATTAAAACCAGAATTCTTTGGAGCAGATCCTAACAATGGTGAGGATTGTAGCTCAGCATTTAACAAATGTTTTGTTGCAGCAAAAGGTTTAGCGATTGAGCTAAATGGCCATTACAAATTCGTAAATCCTATTATTGTTGACTATGCTAATAGTGGTAGCTTGAAAATGTATGGACAGGGAAGTTCATTACATAATGGACAAAATGGTACACAAAGAACTGTATTAGACTTTGATGCTTTATCTCCAGCTGCTACAGCTATCACATTTAAACGTATACGAGGTTTATTCTTATCCGATTTTCACATAACACACAGTACAGCTTTTGATGATGCATCAACAAAGAGGTGGATCAGGAAATTTGAACAACACTTATAAGTGATATTTTGCTCCCCAAATGATGTTATAAACATCAATATATGGAGTATTTTATGGCAC